>CAZXAC010000044.1:0-15091 GCA_964638335.1 uncultured Lentisphaera sp.
GGCGCTTCTCCTTTTTCGACACGATAACCACGTTGAAAAAGCGGTGTACCGCTGAGATCCAAATACAAAGTTGCCCTGTTGTTGGCAAGATAAACAAAAACACGGAGGTCTGGGTCGTAACGATCCACATTCGGTCTTGAGCCATGAATCTCTCGCAAGGAGTCAACAATCGCGTCTTTAGTCTTTTGCGCAATAAAACCGCTGTGGGATAGGTTGCTCGAATGGCAAAATGAACTCACCGACAATGTGTGATCAGGGGTAAGATAGCGGCACCAGTCGAAGCTTTTAACTCCTTCGTAGAGGGATTTTTCATCGGATGCTGAAAATCTTCCGAGGACGAGTTGTATTCTTTGGGCGATTCTCGAATAAAGACATGCCCGCCAAGCATCTGGAATTTCACCTAAAAAAGGCACTCCTCCACTATTCAATCTAACGCTTTTAAATCCAAGCTCGATAAGCTCCTTCTGGAGTGCCCTCTCCGTTCCCCCGCTTGCTGTCGCAAAAAATTCCAGTGGAGGACTCACTCGTAACCCGCATTTCTTAAAAAATCAAAATCAAGTTTCTTTTTTTCTTTCAGGCTTCCAACAGCATTAAGCACATATTTCCCAAGAATATCGGTTTCAACATTTACAAAATCCCCCGCCTTAAGTCGTTTAAGAGAACTATGCTCCATTGTTATTGGGATGAGATATACCGAGAAGAAATCTTTTTCCGTCTCGGCGACCGTGAGAGACACACCGTCTATCGCTACGCTCCCCTTGAACACTATAAATCTAGACAAGTCTTTATCACAAGCAACAATAAGCTTCCAGTCACGGCCAAACTTCTCGAATGAGGACACCCGACAGACGGAATCAATGTGTCCGGTCACAAAATGTCCACCAAGCCTTCCACCGGCCTTCAGCGCCCTCTCCATATTGACTTCCGAACCAATTGGCAGATCTTTCAGATTCGTCCTATCGAAAGTTTCCTTCAACGCATTAAATGACATTTCTACTTCGCTATCATGCATTTTAAAACTTTCTAGAGAGAGGCAGGCTCCATTTATTGCAATACTCTCGCCTCTTATTAGACTGTCGTTCCAGACTGCCGAGCGAATCAGGAGAGAACCGGAATGATCGGGATTAAAGCCCCTCTTTACTATCTTTCCAACCTTTTCAATTATTCCAGTGAACATTGCTTTCTCAAGAAATTAAAAATATCAAAACGTTTTTTTACTTGGATCTTTTTGGCGGAGCATGCACACATGTCCCATGTACGTCATGAGCGGCCTCCATCATAGCCTCAGCAAGAGTCGGATGAGCATGTATTGCTTTTGCCAACTCAGCGGCAGTAATTTCTAGCGACATGGCTGTCACCGCTTCACCTATCAAATCGGTGGCGTGAGGTCCTATGATGTGAACGCCAAGAATCTGGTCATTATCAGAATCGGCAATTATTTTACAGAATCCTGTGCTGTCGCCAATCGCCAATGCTTTACCAAGAGCGGCAAATGGGAATTTTCCGATCTTATATTTCAAATCTTTCGCCTTGCATTCTTCTTCGGAGAGACCAACGGAGGCGATTTCCGGGGAGGTGAATATGCAGTTAGGCACAAGGTTGTCGCGAAATTCGCAAGATTTTCCGCATGCGTTTTCGGCCGCGCATACGCCCATTGCGCTGGCCAGATGCGCGAGCTGAATTCTACCGGTCACATCTCCTATGGCGAATATGCCTGGAACAGAAGTCCGGCATTTATCATCCACCCTTATAAAGCCCTTTTCATCTGACTTTATCTGAGCCTTTTCGATTCTCATCTTTGAAGAAACAGGTTTTCTTCCGACCGCCACCAGCATATGCGTTGCCTTATATTCATCGTCGGCAGTTTTGCAAACAACTAGATCTTTTTCTAGTGACACCTTCTCAACCTTTTTTCCTGTCTCTATCTTGATTCCGGCCGCCTTCATTTCTCGCGTCTGCAATTTTGAAATTTCCAAATCTGTCATAGCGAGTATTTGCGGAAGCATTTCCACTATGGTTACATCAGTTCCTAAAGCGGCAAACATTGAAGCGAATTCGCATCCAATAACCCCTCCCCCAAGAATTATCAGGCTTTTTGGGATTTCTTTTATCTCGAGGAGTTCGGTCGAGGTGAGTATTCTGTCAGACTTTGGAATGAATGTCGGATAGGCTGGTTCAGACCCGCTTGCGATTATGACTTTATCGCACTTCAATTCGACAGATTTGCTGGATTTATTTGAAACCTTTATTTTTTTCTTTTCGGTAAATTCCGCACTGCCCTCGACAAATTCAACTTTCGCAGCTTTCAAAAGGGACATTATCCCGCTGCGCAATTTTCCGACTACATCATTTTTTCTCTTCAGCATGGCTGGCCAGTCAGGCTTTATATTTCCTTCAATATTTACACCAAAGCTTGACGCCTCGCGAGCCGTCTTTAAAACATCTGTGGAGGCTATCAGCGTTTTTGTAGGAATACAGCCCCAATTAAGGCAAGTGCCGCCCGGGAAATCCTTTTCAATCAGAGCGACCTTCGCTCCAAGATGACCAGCTCTTATCGCCGCCACATATCCTCCGGGGCCCGCACCTATTACGCAAATATCATAATCCTTTTTCATTATTTTATGATCTCCTTGTTTTGTTTTTTTAGAATGGAAGTTTTGAAAGAAAAGCCATTATTCTGTGATCCCATGATTCAGGTATATGCTCGAGCTTTTCGACTTCCGCGATTATCGCATCGAGTTCGCCTCTGTCAAGCCAGAGCCCTTCACACTTCTCGCAATAATCCATGCTTATGTCCGAGTAGGTTACAAAATTAACTTTCTTCATTTTTACGTCCTTGCATGCTGGGCAAAAATATTCAGATATCCTGTCTTCTTCTATGTTTTCCTTTGAGCAATATTCCAGATCTCCGACCACGGGATGGGCGATCAAATTGAGTTCTCCCTTGTCAAGCCAAATTCCGGAGCAGCATTCGCACTGATGCACTATGGTATCCCCTACCTTGTTCTCAACAAGTTTAACGCCGGGACATTTTGGACAAGGTAATCTATCGTTGAGCATGTTTTTATTTTCCATAAATCTTCTCCGTGAGGTATTTTCCCAAGCTGTCTATCGATATTCTTTCCTGGGTCATCTCATCCCTTGATCTTATAGTCACGGCATTGTCCTCTAGGGACTGAAAATCAAAAGTAACGCAGAAAGGAGTACCTATTTCATCCTGCCTTCTGTACCTCTTGCCTATGCTTCCGGTAACATCGTACTCAGAACGGAAACGTTTTTTTATGTCCTTGTAAACCTTTTCGGCAGGTTCGGAGATTTTTTTAGCAAGCGGGAGCACTGCAACCTGAACAGGCGCTAGGATAGGTTTTATACGCAAAACTATTCTCAGATCCTCCTCCATTCCCTCTTTCTTCGTCTCGGCCTTGTCTTCGTCGTATGAGTGGCACAATATAGCCAAAACTGTTCTGTCAACGCCTACAGACGTTTCAACTACCGTAGGAAGAAATTTCTTTGAATTTGTCTGGTCAAAATATTCCTGAGAAGTGCCGGAAAATTCCTGATGCCTTCCCATATCCCAGGTTCCCCTGTGATGGATGCCCTCAAGTTCGCCCCAGCCAAACGGGAATTTGAATTCAATATCCAGAGCGGCTTTAGCGTAATGCGCAAGCGTTTCGTGTTCATGGATTTTAATCTCATCTTCTGAGAATCCAAGTATTTCCTTGTAGTACCTTATCCTTTCATTTTTCCAGTATTCGTACCAATTCATCGATTCCTCGTCCGCACAAAAGAATTCCATCTCCATTTGCGAAAATTCTCTGGAACGGAATGTGAAGTTTCTAGGATTTATTTCATTCCTGAAAGCCTTGCCTATCTGAGCTATTCCAAAGGGCAGACTACGACGCGTGCTTATTCTGACAAGATTGAAATTAAGAAATATGGACTGGCATGTTTCGGCGCGCAGGTAGGCCACATGATCCTCGTCTGACACCGGCCCAACATAGGTTTTCATCATCAGATTGAATTCCCTGGGAGGTGTGAGATTTTTGGATCCGCATGCCGGACACTTGGTTTTATCCTCCATCTGATCCACCCTGTGCCTGCCTTTGCAATCCCTGCAGTCGGTCATCAGGTCGCCAAACTTGTCTAAGTGACCGGAGGCTTTCCACACCTTGGGATGACATATCACTGTTGAATCTATACCTTCAACATCCTCTCTCTGCTCCACCATTTCACGCCACCAAAGCTGTTCCACGGCACGCTTAAGGGAAACTCCGTACGGACCGTAATCCCAGAAGCCGTTTATTCCTCCGTATATTTCGGAACTCTGAAATATAAAACCTCTTCTTTTGCACAAAGAAACTATTTTTTCCATTCTGTCAGACGATTTTTCCTCAGCCATTTAATCTACCTTGAATTTATTTTTTGTTGTAAAACCGGAAAATACCACAAAAAACCGACTTATCAACCGACAAGTTCTTTGTTTGGGCTTTTGCTAAATCGCCTAAGCTAAATATATTCTATGACATCATGAGCAAGACACTTATAGAAAATAAAAAGGCGCGATACAATTACCACATCGTTGATGTCTACGAGGCGGGGATTGAACTAAAAGGCACAGAAGCCAAAAGCTGCCGATTGAAGAACATATCTCTAAACGAGTCCTTTGCCAAAATAGAAAGAGGCGAGGTGACCCTATTCAACTGCCATATAGCAAAATACGAATTCGGAAGCCACAACAACCATGATCCTTTAAGGCCGCGTCGGCTCCTCTTACACAAAAGCGAGATACGAAAACTTTCCCAGGCTCTCAAGGAAAAAGGTTTGACTCTCGTACCTCTCAACTTTCACCTCAAAAACGGATTAATAAAGGTTGACATCGCTCTCGGAAAGGGGAAAACCCAATATGACAAACGGGAAAAGCTGAAACGAGAAGAGGACAGAAAAACCATTAAGAAGCTCACCGGGCTCAAAGGCAGAATCAAGTAATACTCAGTATAATACTCTGAGCCAATTGCAAAATTGCCGTTGGAACGCCGGTCTTATGACCGGCTTAAGAGCCAGCCATAGGGCTGGCGATCCTTTTAAAAGGCAATCTTGCAATCGGCTCACGCTAAAAATGATATCTTCGGCATCCAAAATAAAAAGACGCAAAATGGTCGAAACTCAACTCCTGAAAAGGGGAATAAGAAATCCCAAAGTACTTCAGGCGTTTCTCGATGTTCCACGGGAGCTATTTGTCAAACCTCAAGACTTTTTCGAGGCCTACGATGATTGTCCCCTTCCAATAGATTTCGGACAAACCATATCTCAACCATATATGGTCGCACTAATGACGGAGCTTGTTTACAAAAGTCCGCCAGCGAAAATGCTCGATGTCGGAACAGGTTCCGGGTACCAAACGGCGATTCTAGCATACCTCGGATTCGAAGTGTTAAGCATTGAAAGAATTCCAGAACTTGCGAAATTAGCCGAGGCCAAGATCTCCAGTCAATCCTATTCATCTAGGGTAAAAATCATTGTCGGAGACGGCAGTGCCGGCTATCCGGCAGGCGCTCCATACGACGGTATAATAGTCTCAGGAGCATCACCTGAAATTCCGCAGGAATTATTGAGAGAATTGAAACCCGAGGGCAAAATGGTCATACCATGCGGCACCCTAGGAATTCAAAAACTCCTGTTGCTGGCAAAAGACAAGAACGGTAAAATAACAAGGACAGAAAGTATCGATTGCCGTTTCGTTCCGCTGATAGGGAAAAACGCTTTCAAAGACGTTAAATAAACTCCATCGAATTTTATCTTTCTTGGTTGGATTCCTACCCGATTGGACTTCAATAAAAAGTACAAAAAAAAAGCCGGCGGTTAGGCCGGCTTTTTAATTTATTAGAAAAACAGCGTTTAGTTTTTCTCAAACATCGCCCTAATCTGTCTTCCAACGACTTCGATAGGATGATTGCCGAGGGCTTCGCGTTTAGCCTTGAGATTGGGCGCTCCGTTCTTGCTTTCCCTCAACCATTTGCGGGCAAATTTGCCATTCTCAACATCCTTGAGAGCTTTTTTCATAGCCAGCTTCGCCTTGGGAGTTATTATCTTAGGTCCGACTTCATATTCGCCCCACTCGGCGGTGTTGGATATGGTGGCATTCATCTTCTGTATTCCGCCTTCGTATATCAGATCAACGATGAGCTTCATTTCGTGGACGCACTCAAAATATGCCATTTCAGCAGGATAGCCGGCTTCAACAAGAACCTCAAAACCAGCCTTCATAAGCTCGACAAGTCCACCACAAAGAACAGTCTGTTCGCCAAAGAGATCTTCGTAGGTTTCCTGTTCGAAAGTACATTCGAGACATCCCGCCTTTGTGAATCTCATCGCCTTCGCCATTGCCAGCGCGATGTTTTTTGCCTTTCCGCTCGGGTTCTGTCTTATGGCTATCAGTCCGGGCACTCCGAATCCTGCTAGATATGCCTTTCTTTCTTCGGAACCAGGGCTCTTCGGTGCAACCATTATTACATCAACATCTGCAGGAGGAACTATCGCCTTGAAAACTATATTGAATCCGTGAGAACAGCAAAGGGTCTTCCCGGCCTTCATATGCTTTCTGATGTTTTTCCTGTATACGCTGCCCTGGAATTCATCTGGGAGCAGGATATGGATTATGTCGGCTGTCTTTGCGGCTTTAGATATGCTCATCACCTTGAAACCATCGTCCTTCGCCCTCTGCCAGCTTGGGTTAGGTTTTTCATTCAGCATTTCTGTTTCGCCGATTATCACTTGAACTCCTGAGTCTCTCAGGCAGAGAGCCTGAGCTGATCCCTGGTTCCCGTATCCTATCACCGCGATAGTCTTCCCGTCGAGCAAACTCATGTCCGCATCATTGTCATGCAAAATCTTGACCATTTTCACCACTCCTTTTTTGTTATTTTAAGTTTTTGTCTCTAGCAAAATTCTCAAAAGACCTGTCCCAGCTTTTCTCCGCCTTATCGCTGAAGGCGCATGCCGGTAATTCTCTCATTGAAAGATGATACTGAATACACGCGCAACAGTTACCCTTTCTGTCACAAGGCTCGTAACTGCAGTTGCAGTTATTCTTATTGGTTTTGAATTTGTCACACTGAATTGGCATTTTCAATAAACCGTTTTAAATTGAGCTTCGAAGCCGCATAAAAGACATTAAAAAAACAAAAAGTAAAGTGTTATTATGAAAAAAATCAAGGTTTTGGGCGATAAGATAATAGAAAAGTTGATCTCATCATTTCGTTCAGGAAAGGCCGACTCTGCCATTCCACAAAGTTACGATTGCAAGAAATTTTTAAACTGGCAGGAAATAAATTGTCCTCCACTATACTTTTACAAGAATTGGGATGCGAAAAAACTTCCTACCGAGAACGGGGCATCATTCCTCTTTCATGATGGAGAAAACATCACTATGATGTCTGTAATGGAAGACTCCGACGTGTATTCGGATGCTCAGCCGATAAATGACAGGACCTGGGAGAAGGGTGATATCCTGGAATTTTTCATACGCCCGCCTGAGCAGGAACGTTATTACGAACTGCATGTGGCTCCAAATCTTGCCTCTCTCCAGATTTCAATTCCCAAATGCGAAGATTTGCTCGCGAAAAAATATAAACTCGCGGACTTGTTTTTCGATATGGACGCCGAACTCGGCGCAGGAATCATATCCACCGAAAACTTCAAAGGATGGTGGGGCTTGATATCAGTCCCGGCGAAAAATATAAACATAGATCTAAATAAAACCCATTCGGCGACATTTACCGTCTGCAGATATAATTACTGGAGAAAAGTGGAGACCCCAGAGTGCTCTTCCTCTGCTCCGCTCACGCAAAATCGCTTCCACTCCCCGCATCAATGGCAGACACTGATATTTAAATGAACTGCAATATATCAGCCGATATCGAGCCGATTATGAAAAAAGCGGCCTCTCTTCTTTGCAGAAGAATGCATTCGGCACATGAACTCAGAAATAAACTCATCAAGAAGTTTAGCCCTGAAGCCGTGAATATGGCAATCAATGAACTTATACGACTGGACTACCTTAATGACGCAAGATTCGCCTCCGCTTTCGCGGCAGAACTTCAGAAGAAAGGACTCGGACGCATAATGGTAATAAACAGGATGATGAAAAGGGGCTTGCCTCTTTCCTTATGCGAGGAAACAGTTCCGCAAGAGCCAAAAGAGACTGAAATTGAACACGCAAATGAATTTCTGCGTACACGCAGAAAGAGTTTGGAAAGAGTTGTCCCCCAAAATAGAAAGGACAAGCTTTTCAGAATGCTGAAGTCTAGAGGATTTTCAAATGAGACAATTTTTGAAATTCTGGATTCCTACTTTGCGGACTGATTTGATAGGATTTTATCCATATATAGATTTTCGATAATATCAACCATTTGCTTCCAGTCAAAATTTTTCAAAGCGATTTTTCGGCCTTCCTGCCCCATTAATTTTCTCTTCTCCGAGTCCCGTAT
Organism: uncultured Lentisphaera sp.; assembly: GCA_964638335.1. GTDB lineage: Bacteria > Verrucomicrobiota > Lentisphaeria > Victivallales > GWF2-50-93 > DYMC01. The sequence goes on from CAZXAC010000044.1 coordinate 8,487, forward strand.
AAGATCTGTCGCGGATTTCGCAACGGCGTCAAGATCCCTCGGCGGTACTATATATCCGCTCCTACCGTTGACTATCACTTCTGGAGCTCCATCCAGGTCGTAGGCTATTGCTGGAATTCCCCCAGCCAAAGCCTGAACTACCGCCCTAGGCAAACCTTCCCTGAGAGACAGATGTATCAGGAGATCCATAGCGGAGATCTGTTCTGCTACCTGATCAGGGGGCACAAGACCGGCGAAGTGAAATTTAAGTCCCCTGCCCTCAGCTTCTTTTTTTACATCATCCATCATCTCTCCATCTCCTACGACAAGAAACCTAACTTCAGGAATCTCTTTCGCGATTTTCGCGGCGGCGGGGATAAAATCTTCATATCCCTTTAGGGGGAAAAGCCTTGCAACTGTTCCAATAACAGGCGCATCATGCGGGATTCCGAGCCTGTTTCTAATTGCAGATCTTTTTTTCGAAGCATCCAAATATGGTTCCAGCTCCATTCCGCTGTAAACAACTCTAAATTTATCTCTGTTTGCGATTTTCGCTGAAACGCATTGGTCCACCATCGCTTGAGCGACGGCAAGAATCTTATCGCATCTTTTTGCGGCCCACCTCTCGGACAGTATATATATCATGTTCTTGAAGCGGCTTTCGTATCTATGAAACGCCAAACCATGAACAGTGTGGAATATTACCGGCACGTTTGCGGAGCGGGCTGCAGCCCTCGCTATTACACCAGCCTTTGAACTATGAGTATGAACCACATCAAAATTTCTTTGCATAAAAAATCTTTTAAGGAAACGATAAGCACTTATATCTCTTAGTGGATTTATTTCCCGAATCAAATCCGGACATTCCACTACCTCTAATCCTCCTGGAACTGTCTTTTTACGGAGGAGTTCGCCTTCCGGCCCGGGTGATGGACCTGTTAACAAAACGCAACTGTGGCCGTTAATAAGATGCCCGCATGCTGTCAAAAGAGTGTTCTCCTGAGCTCCTCCCACTATCATGCGTGTTATCACGTGGCATATTTTAAGTTTTGATTTCGACATGATTCTATTCTCTTTTATTTTGTGCCATAATATAGCCTGCAAACAAGTTCTCCGTCAGCCGTTTTATCATTGATCAATGTTCGCCCATAATCCCTCTGTCTATCTAGGATGAAGAACACCTTCCCATCGGGAAACACTTTGGAGCTATCAGGTTTGAATTTAATTTCGAGTTCTGACCTTCTGTGATTATCTATACTGATGGCGTGTTCGTTGATTCCGGGCGAGGCGGCGAATATCTTTTTTTCAACGCCGTCCACATCTAAGAAAAGTTCTCCCGGCTCTAAATGATAGATGGTCAATTTCAATTTAGAATTCCCAAGCTTTGGCTGTTCTTTCAAAACAAAACTTTTTTTTATGGTTGTTCCATTTTTTATCTCGACAGGCTGCCATCCTCCAAACGTGACTGGTCCATTGTCAAAAACAACTCGCGTGTTGTCGGAGAATAGAATATTTGTACCTTTGGGACGAACAATTCGCATTATGAATCTTTCGTTATTTCTATATATATCGTATGAGAAAAAAACTATAAAAATTGAAAAAAGTATTCCTATGAGAAAAACTTTAATTTTCTCTTTTCTTTCTTTTTCTCCAACACGAAAGCTCTCAAAAAAATCTTCGATAAAGCAGCCCGCGAAAATCGCAAAGATCGGCAGAGATGGATTTCTGAAACGGGAGAGATTGTAGAATGCCGCTGTTCCCAGACAATAAGCGAAAGCGAAATACAGCAATATTGCAAAAGGAGAATATAGAAAATCAAAGCAAAAAGCCTTCTTGGAGCAAACGCGAAAAATGAGATATGAAATCAGCGAAGAGAAAAAACCGCAAATCAGTATGGAGCTAGGAATTATACATATATTCGAAAGTATAACACTTTTCCTTCCTTGATGTTCGAAAGCTATGTTATTTGGAATCTCCCTGCTGTCCCAGAAAAGAAGAATCTTTCTGAGTTGTAATTCCACAAACGCGAGAGGTTCCTCAAAAGCCCATTCCTTGATTTTAGCCAATACCGTAACATTGCGCGCATTTGAAACCCAGTCCGTGTAAATCTCTGGATATTCCATAGGACCAGGTCCGGCCCCCGGATTGCGACCACCCGGTGGCGCCTCAGGCGTGTTGCCAAGCCCAAGTACGGCTCCTGCGGCAGTAGACGCGCCGGAGATTTTTCCGGTTTTCTGCCAATTCCAGTATGAGAAAGGAATTTGAGGGACAAGTAGGGCAATAATAAATATAGCAGGTAGCACGAAGGAGTATATACGTCCCTTCCTGAGACCTGATACTAAGGCAAGCAGCAAAAGCCCCGGCACAAAAAACCAAATATTCCCTCGAGTCAAAATCGAAAAAGAAACTGTAATTCCACAAAGTACCCATAGGAAAATACTCTGACGTTTTACACATAGTATCGACAAGTAAACTATCATGCTTACCCAAAAAGCCTGCAAAGTCTCAATCAAAAGATAAGGCACATATATGCATAAGCACGATGAAAACGCGGCAAGCAGTCCAGCGAAAATTCCCGAACGTCTCCCCTTAAGCATTGAAGCTGACAAGAATATGAATAATACCGTTATGGAGGAGATCACCGACTGAACAACGATGACAGGGACAACCCCCTTCCCGAAAAACAGTATTATCAGAGGCAGGAAAACCGCATAGTAGAAAGGCTGGTAGTAGAAAGCTTCGTCAAAACGACCGTCAAATATTTTCTCTGAAAGTTCCCTGTAAGTCGCCATGTCCGTTACGGAAGATGGAGAGGAAACCTGAGAATCCTTCTTTAGGAGTTCAAAAGAAACTCCCAGTCTCAAAACAAATGCGACCGCAAGGATTACTAGGATTGATAAAATGTAGTTCCTAGTTTTTGAGTTGTCTTTCAAAGAAGAGAACGTTTTTTATATGCTTATGAGTTCCTTCTCTTTTTTTGCGACGATTTCATCTATTTCCTTTATGTAATCGTCCGTCAATTTTTGTATTTTTTCAAGCATACCCTTTAATTCGTCTTCGGTTATTTCGGAGCCTTTCTGGGCTTTCTTAGCGCTATCGTTTCCGTCTCTTCGTATATTTCTGATTGCCACTCTAGTATCTTCAGCCATTGTCCGAACCTGCTTTATCAAAGCATTTCTGCGTTCTTCGCTGAGTTCAGGTATGGGGAGTCGTATGATTTTTCCGTCATTCACTGGAGAAATTCCGATCTTGGATGCGAGTATAGCTTTTTCTATTGCCGATACCGATGATGGATCCCAAGGCTGTATCACTAACAATCTTGCCTCAGGGGCTGTTATCCCTGCAAGTTCTCTTAGTCTTGTTGATGTTCCGTAGTAATCAACTAGGATATTTTCTACTATCGCAGGGGAGGCTTTCCCTGTTCTTACCGCGGCGACTTCATTTTTCAGATGCTCATTCGCCTTCATCATGTGTTCTTCTACATAATCAACAAGTTCACCAATTGGAACGGTACTCATATAAACCTCCGCATTATTATTCTTTTTGATATCTATTGATATGAGTTCAAATCTAACTCCGCCAAAATATACGTTGAAACTGCAAAATCAAGCATTATAATTGCCGCATGAAAATTATTAGAAAGACTTCCGAAATGAGGGCTTTTTCACGTGAAATTCGCACACGTGGAAAAACGCTAGGGTGCGTCCCCACAATGGGCTTCCTGCATGAGGGGCATCTCTCGCTTGTAAAAATCGCCAAGGAGCACTGCGATGTTGTCGTGCTTTCAAATTTCGTAAATCCCACTCAGTTCGGAGTAGGAGAAGATTTTGATAAATATCCTAGAAATCTGGATAGAGACAACCAATTGTGTGAATCAATCGGAGTGGATGCCGTATTTGCGCCAACCGTTGAAGAAATATATTCTGGAAAAGAATCAACTTGGGTCGTAGAAGAAAAACTTTCAAAAGTTCTTTGCGGAAAATCCCGTCCAGGGCATTTCAGGGGCGTATGCACTGTGGTTTCTAAACTCTTCAATATAATAGAACCGGACATAGCAGTGTTCGGACAAAAAGATTACCAGCAATTGAAGATCGTCGAAAGAATGATCGATGATCTCAATTTCGACATCAAAATAATCAGAGGCCCGATAGTCAGAGAAGCAAACGGCCTTGCAATGAGCTCAAGAAATAAATATCTCTCAAAAGAGGAAAAACAAAATGCTTCCGCGATTTTCGCAAGTATCAGCGAAGCGGAAAAAAAAGTCAAGCAAGTTGAATTTTCAAGAAATGAATTGACAAATGAAATTATTTTGCGAATTTCGCACGCTGGCGGAAAGATTGACTACGTCCAGATACTTAACGCTGAAACTTTAGAAAATTTCGAAGACGGCAAAATACCGAAAAATGTCGTAATAGCAGTCGCAGCATTTTTCGGAAAAACAAGATTGATAGACAACGTCATTGTAAAAAGGTCGTAATAGGATTATTTCAGTTCCGTTTATGGAGATTGAAAGATTTCGAAAAAATGCCAGGACAAGATATGGGAATTAATTCTTGCAGTATCTTCTTTTTTAACATTATCCAATGAGTGATTGACAATGATCTACAACAAAGCCAAAGGGCAAATCGTGTTCAAGGATGAAAACGCCACAGGCGTTTTGCTGAATTCAGCCAACAGAACAGAGTATGTGCATCTGAACATAAAAGCAAAGTCAAGGATAGCGTCTCACGTTTTGGGTATGCCTGTTACTTTCTTTGTACTCAAGGGAAAGGGGGAGATTCTAATTGATGACAAGTCGGTACTTGTTCAGGCTGGAGACCTGATTGAAGTGGATAAAAATACCAGCAGGGCTTGGAATAACTACAATGAATCCGAGTTGGAAATACTTGTGATCAAGCATGTGTAGTGAACGCTCTCTACTTTGCTATCTTTGCGCTCTTGCGAGGCAATTTTAGGGCTTATACGTTGCGTCCAATCGCTTCATTCTCAAATATTATACATAATCCTTTTCAAGCCACTATCTTATTTAGGGGATACTCCACAATTCCAGTTGCGCCAAATCTCTTCAGTTCTGGGATAAGGTCGCGCACTACAAATTCATCTACTATTGTATTGAGCGCGAACCAGCCTTCCTCCGCGAGCGGAGAAATTGTCGGACGTTCTAATGCAGGGAGTTTTTTCAGGCAGATATCCAGTTTTGATTTTGGCACGTTCAACATCAGGCCGACCTTACCTTCAGCGCTGAGAGCCGCCTTGAGAAGGAGTGCGAGCTTTTCTATTTTTGCCTTCTTGAAGGAATTTTTCAGGCTATTATTGTTGGCGATAAAGCGCGTTGTACTCTCGCATAACACATCTATTATCTTCAATTTATTGGCACGAAGGGATGAACCTGTCTCCGTGATTTCAACTATGGCGTCCGCCAAGCGCGGAGGTTTCACTTCGGTAGCCCCCCAGCTAAATTCAACTTTCGCCTTTACGCCATGTTTCTTGAGGTATTTTTTTGTAATTCCAACAGCTTCAGTAGATATTCTTTTTCCGTTGAGGTCCTTTGCTGTTTTGATGCTAGAATTTTCAGGCACTGCAAGCACCCATTTAAGAGGAGCTCTTCCGACCTTGCCGTATATGAGTTCAGCCATTTCCGCGACATCTGACCCATTCTCAATTATCCAATCCTTTCCGGTCAGTCCACAATCAAGTATGCCCTCCTCAACGTATCTTGACATTTCCTGTGCCCTTATCAGCATGCATTCTATTTCTGGATCGTCAATGCTTGGGTAATATGATCTTTCCGGGATATTGATTTTATATCCGGCTTTTCGAAACATTTCGACGGTGCTTTTTTCCAGACTACCTTTTGGTATTCCAAGTATCAACTTTTGCTTTTCGCTCATAAAAACTCCCTTTAATATAAAAATTATATCTTAAAAACTCTTTTTTTCTTATCTTTGTCTTTTGACATGACGACAAAATTACTGGTGTCTATTCCGGTTTTAATCTTTGACGGATCAGGTTTCATACCTAGGAATCCATGCCTTTCTATTTTCACCGTGCTTGTCGAAATCTCAGCATTTCCCTGAGCTGGCTCGACTATTTCCGTTGGATTCATTACCTCCTGCAAAGAAGGTATTTGAAACATAATTCCGCACGACGGATTAGAACACAATGCGTCCTTTCCGCAATATTCAACTGGGATTCTATATTCTGTCGCGCAACTAGGACAGACTATTATAATGAAGTCCGGAGCATTTATTCCTTGCATGAAAGACTCTCCCTTATTCGCCCATATGATATTTTTCCAAAATAGCTCATAATCAAAAAATCTCAAGAAGATCTGTGGAATGATTTTTTTTATTATTTCTATCTCAAGGCGATGACGACTATTTTAATTTAGAAGCAGAGGAGAGGTAAGACAACAATATCCTTCCTATTATCTGCTTTCCGTTATCGTTGTTGTGTACACTGTCGCGTTTAAGATCTAGAGCGCCTGATGCCGCCAAATAATCTTGGCTTGGAGATGTAATATCCCAAAACGGCAGGTTCATCTTTTTTGCGAGTTCCTGCATCGGATAGTAGTCTAGATATTTACGATGATCGGGATGACTGAGGAGGCTCCGCCAGTCTAATGT
>CAZXAC010000045.1:0-14968 GCA_964638335.1 uncultured Lentisphaera sp.
CGGTAGAGTAGTATCCGAACCTTCTCAGCATATCAATCCTCACCATTTCTTTACGACTTATCTCCTCGTGTGCCTCGAAGCCCTCGAGCATCCTGTTTGTCCAGTCCTTGCCGTCATAGATGATACTTATGAACCAAGTCTGATGGTTTATTCCGGCGCAGATCACGTCTACTTCCTTCTTGCTGACTGAGACATATCCTGCATCCCCCTTTTTTTTCTTCTTATCCCTGTTGACCAGCAGTTCAATCACTTTTGTGATCTGTGAATGGCTGTGTTGTACTCCGTGACAAAGGCCAAGCGTCTTGACCTTTCCATACTTGTTGGCGGCCCATGTAATCATTGCATTGGGATTTGCGTAGTTCAGCAGGATTGCTCTCGGAGCCGAAACTTCCCTTATGTCCTTGCACAAATCCAGTACGGCGGCAATTCCTCGCTGTCCGTACATGATGCCGCCGGCACAAAGTGTATCTCCGACACACTGATCAACACCATATTTGAGAGGAATCTCCACGTCCGCCTTCAACCCATCAAGACCGCCTATTCTTACCGTATTGACAACATAATTGGCGTTTTCAAGCGCCTTTCTCCTGTTCAATGTCGGCGTGATTTTCACTTTCAGGCCATTTGATTCGATGTCACGACGGCAGAGCTCCGTAATCATCCTCAGGTTTTCGGCGTTTATGTCCATGAAGGATATCTCCACGTCCCTGAGTTCAGGAACCGTGAGGATGTCCGACACAAGCCTCCTGGTGAACCCCATGCTTCCTGCTCCGACAAATGTGATCTTGAACATTTTTATCTCCATTTGTTAAGGGTTTTCAAGATTATATTTTATTTATCATGCTCTAATATTATATGCTATACAGCTCTTGTAAATATAAATTAAATGCTTATAATGTTGATTTTATGCTAAATAAACGGTGTCCGAAACAATTTCATCGTTGTCGTAATCGCTATCGTAATCGAATGAACTCATTTGCCGATTGCGACAACGATTACGATAGCGATAGCGAAAAAAAGGTCTATGTTTGGAATTGAACTCATTTTTCAATTTATTTGGGAGGAGACTGATGCTAAATAAAATCAGAAAATGCGGATTTAGCGAAACTGGGATATCCTTTCCCGAAAGGGCACTCAACGTCCACTCCGCGGTAACACGCTGTGGATACTGTCGTGAAACCTCAATGAAATACTCCTTTGATGGCCTTATGAGGGGGAAGGCAGAATTTGCAATATGGCAGTTTACTTTGGCTGGACACGGAATGCTTGAATACGATGGAGCCCTCCAAGATGTCGGCCCGGGACAGGCCATGCTTCTGCACATACCGCACAGTCATCGTTATTTCCTGCCTAGGGATTCCGAGAGTTGGGACTTCGTATATTTCTGTTTCAATGGCAGGGAGCTTCTGCGCATCCTGCGTGAAATAGAACACATGAACGGACCCGTCCTTGAGCATGGGGAGGATTCCTCTGTCCTTAAGCAGGCCGAACTTATATTCATGAAAGCTACGCGAAGAGAGATCCCCGACATCTTTTCGGCTTCATCTCTTGCATATGATTTTGCCATGAATCTGGCTAGGGAGACCTGTCCACATCATGGTAAAGGCGAAGCCAGGCCAGAATTCCTCAAGAAAATTAGCGACTACTGCATGGAGAACATGGATTCGGATATTTCAGTTGACACTCTTGCGGAAATCGCAGGATACAGCCGTTATCATTTCAGCAGGATTTTCAAAAAGCACATGGGTGCCCCTCCGGCGGAATTTGTGAACAATCTCAGACTGAAGCAAGCAATCCTCCTCTTACAGACTGAAAGACTTTCAATCAAGGAGATCTCCGAACGCTGCGGATTTCGCAACATAAGCTATTTTTGCCAAGCCTTTAAAAGGGAATTCGGAATGTCACCAGGAAAATTCAAATCTGGGAATTGAATTCAAATCTGTTGACCGCGGCCTGTCTCATCAGCACCGCCGGAACCCAATCTGAACATTTCACCAATTGATTTCGCAGAGACTATGTTTTCTGTAAATGGCTTCCCAAACAAATTTCATAGTTGTAGAAATCCATCGCCGCCATTTATTCGGACAAGATACCTGCATAAATCAAAACTAAGTTTAGCCAGTATAATTCTAAAACAGAATGTTGAATATCTATCAAGTAAGAAATACATTTGGTTCATATTTAGATCAATGTCAGCAAAAAGGGAGACTTGAGTCCATGAATAAACTATTTGCATTTCTAATATTTGCGTTACTCGGACTCCTAAACGTAGTGGCAGAAAATGCTCCAATGATAGTTAAGGATGGCAAGGCAAATGCGCAAATCGTTATCGCGGCGGAGAACCGTCCGAGGATGGCGACGCTCGCCGCGCTTGAGTTGCAGCGGGGCATCCAGAAGATCAGCGGTGCGCGTCTCCCGATAGTGACTGCTTCCGACGCAAATGTTCCCGTTAAGATATACGTCGGCAAAAGCCCTGAGGCCGAGAAGCTGGGAGTGTCAGAAGACGGTCTCAAATATGGAGCCTTCCGTATAAAGTCGGGGGAGAATTGGCTGATACTGATGGGCAGTGATTTCGACTTTATTCCGATGGAGCCTTGGGCGAGCAGGCACACCGATATCCCCAGGGCACAGAAGGAATGGGATGAAAAAGTCAAGGGCAAAACAGATTCATCATGGCTGTTGCCATGGAGAGGTGTCTATAAGTCAAAATGGGGGCCGAAGGATTTCGAGCAGATCCTAGATTCCTATTACGGAGAAGGCTCATCTTCGACATGGAAATCAGGAGGGAACTCCTTGTCCGGCTTCTGGTGCCATGATGAGGGCGGTACCTTGAACGCGGTCTGCCATTTCCTCAACACCCTCGGAATGCGCTGGTATATGCCTGAATCGGGCGGGGAGGTGATCCCCGCGATGAGCTCGATTCCCCTCCTTATCACTGAGGAGGAAGTCCGGCCGGATTATGCAATACGGCATCAGATGTATTATAACTATTCCGGTTTTTCATTTGACGAGGTTCTCTGGAACAAGCGCCTAGGCATGAATTTTGGCCATGAGAAGTTTGGGATAGCATTTGCGCATGGACTGCATCTTGTCCATGGTCATGAACTGATGCAGAAGAAGCACCCCGAATACTACGCCTTGATCAACGGGAAAAGGGATACGGAGCATCGAACCTATGGCACACCCTGCTTAATGTCGGAAGGACTGTTCAAGGAAACGATCAGCTTTGCAAGATTTCTTTTCGACGAATATGACCTTCCGGTTGTTGACATCTGGCCCGGAGACGGATTAAAGACATGTCAATGTGATCTCTGCAAAGGGAAGGATGCCCCTGAGCTGGTATGGAATTTCGCGGACAGAGTATCAAAGGAAATTTACAAGACCCATCCCGACAGGATCATAAACTGTGGCGCTTACGCCAACTACAGGCAATCACCCGACACCATCAAAAAGTTCAGCCCAAACTTAAGCGTTTCAATCGCAAACAGAGGATGCCCAATGTTTGATGATCCGGAGAAGTGGGCGGATTATGTCAAGGACATCGAGTCATGGCGTGAAAAAATTGCTGCGGGCAGGATACTCAGGACGGAAAACATAAGATATCATATCTACGGCGAGACCGAGACCGAGCCTGTACCGTTTCCGATTATATTTCCGCATACCATGGCAAAAGATCTCAAATATCTGAACGGAATTGCCATGGGATTAAGAGGTGAAATGAGCCAGGTCGGAGGAGAATGGAAGGCTATCGGCCTAGGACACATCACAATTTATGTGCAGTCCAGATTCCTGTGGGATGCCGACCAGGACGTGGAGCCGTTGCTCGATGAATATTACAAGCTGTTTTACGGCCCAGCGGCGGCCAAGATGAAGGAAGCCTTCACTTTTGCGGAACAGAACTACAACCGGAAAGACACAAGCAGGTCCGGCGGCAGAAACGATCCTAGGAACGTATCCCTGAAGGTCTCACTGCGTTTCCGCGACTTGCTTGATGAAGCCAGAGTGGAGGCGGGTGACACCGTATATGGAAAGAGAATAGAGAAGATCATTTCGGAGCTTGAACCTAGGGATTCGCTCGTGACAAAATATGGGGAAAAGGAAAAGAATCTGAAAAAATCCCGCGAAAAGGCGCCATTGGCCGTTGGAGTTTTGGGCTCTGACTTGAGTAAGGCGGCCGAGTATACGCTGAAGGATGTCAAGACCGCTGAGCCTGCGGATGTTAAGACAAAGTTCAAAATTGTCTGGGATAAGAATGCGCTTATCCTCGAAATAGTCTGCGATGAACCTGATATGAAGGGGCTTGCTGACAGGACGACATCAACAGTATGGGATGGCGATCATATTGCGATAGCCTTGGAAACACAGAATCACAGTTACTATAAAATGGAGATAAATCCGAACGGTGAGATAGTGGAAGGGGATCCCGTTACTAACAGATGGAAGTCACTGGCCGATGTAAAAGTTGAAAAAGGAACAGATTCGTGGCGCTTGAATGTTCGCATCCCTACGGTCGGAGCTGATGAGGCAAGCTCGGATCCGATGCATAGAGTCTCAGGCTCGATGCCAAGCGTGGAGGATCCTTGGTATTTCAATATTGCAAGAGTTCGCAACATTAAGGAATCTGACAGGCAGGCTTTTTCCACTAGGAAGGACAAAAAAGGAAAAGGAGACTGGTATTCAGTCAGTAAATTCGGAAGACTGGAAATAAAATGATTTCCTATTTTAATTAAAGCGTAATCTTTTTCCCGAATTTTAATTCCACTGCCTTGTTGAAAACATAAATTTTGCAAGGTTTGCTTGTTTTTGTTTTCAACAGCAGAGAGCATTTTTTATGATCGGAATATACCTGAATCAGATTCGACTTGTAATAAATATGGAAACTGTACGATTTCCACGCCTTTGGCGGATAAGGATTCAGATGTAATTCTCCATTTATCAATCGCAGTCCGCCGTATCCCATCACGACTATCTGCCAGGTACCTCCAAGATTTGCCGCAGGTAAGCCCGAGCTGACGGTATTCAGTTCATCATCAATTGGCATTCTTGACGATTGAGTGAAATAGGAATATGCTTTCTCCTCCAATTTCAGTTCTGCCGCCATTATTCCGTGCGTGTTCAAACTCAAACTTGAATCGTGCGATGTCTTGGGTTCATAGAAATTGTAGGCGACAAGTTTTTCTTCCGGCGTGAATTTGTCGGATAAAAGATATTGCAAAAGTATGACATCTGACTGCCTGAGCACCTGGATCCTCTGCAGCAAATTATAGGGCAGGAAAAATATCAACGGCTTTGTCCTCCCCTCGAATATTTTCAAATCAAAGGGCTGTTTCTGCAAAAAATTGTCGTCTTGTACGTACAGTTTTCTCTTGGGGTCATAATTAATCTGTATTTTGTTTATGATGTCCCGCCATTTGCTCATTTCTTCATTTTTTAAACCAATCTTCTTCTTCAGTTTCTTCAGCTTATCCGGATACTTATTTTTCATAAGCTCCAAAGTCTCCAAAGCAATCTTCATATTGTTTTGGAGCATCATATTGGTAAAAACGCTATTGCTCGTTATACTGCAATATTCGTCAGGCCCCTTTACATGCAGCATGATGTACTTGTCTCTTTCCGGACTATATGTCAGCCTGTCTACCCAGAAACGGGAAGTTTCGCAGAGGATCTCCACGCCATAATCTACCAAGAAGTCCTCATCGCCGGAAGCTTGATAATACTGCCATACCGCATATGCGATATCCGCAGATGTGTGCACCTCAACATCGTCATACTCCCAACTGTCTTCGTACTGTTTCCTGCCATCCATCGCGCACATCTGATACATGGCGCCTTCATGCCAATGTTCTCTGGCATTCTGTCGTGCTCCGTCAAGAGTGTTGTAACGAAACATGATCAGATTCTTGCCAGCCTTCGGATTCTCATATATGAAATAAGGCAATATGAAAGTATCGGTGTCCCAGAAGAAATATCCGTTATACCTCATGTGAGTAAGGCATTTCGCTCCGATATTGACCGTAGGATCATCAGACTTATTCGCCTGGATCAGATTGAAAATATTAAACCTTATCGCCTGCTGATCTTTTACGTTCCCTTCTATCTTGATGTCCTGGGTGGCCCACTTTTCCTGCCAAGCCTTTTCAGTCTCTCGGAGAGCACCCTTGAATCCAGATTTGGATTCAATTTTCAATGTGTCCAGTGCCTGCGCTTGAACTGTTTTTTTTACCTTGTCTCTGGAGGTGAATACGCTTATTATTTTGTCTATCGTTACTGTTTTATTCTTTTGTCCGTTGATTTGATATGAATAGCCTATGGATTTCTCATTGTTGATAGTTTCTGGTTCGCATTCAAGATTCAACTTGATGCTTGATGCGATGGATATGTCAATTTTTGTAGTCTTAGTTCTAGTTGAGAGAACCATGGTGTTTTTTTGTGGAAAACTTTTGTCAACTATATCTAGGTGATAATTGTATTCAGTCTCCTTGAGAGGCGGCCAGAAGCCCTGTTTAATGTTGGCAACATCTCCGTCAATGAATGATTCGATTTTTATAGGACCTGAGTAATTTAGAGGCGTAATCTCAATTCTTGATCCAGCAATGTGTGTATTTGCCACACTGTAAAATCTCTTAAAGCAGAGACGTGTCCTGTTGCCGTTCTTCTGCACTACCTCCAGTTCTCTGGTCAGTAGACCATTCTTCATATTTAAATTGCGCTGGTAATTCACTACCCTCATCTTTAAAGGATCAAATTTTTCTCCTCCCAGGTGGATGTCGGTCTTGAAAAAATTGGGCACATTCACTATTTCAACGAATCTTCCCTTGAAGTTATCATATACTCCCGCGACGAAAATACATTTCAATGTGTTTTTAAAGTCGCCGCTATATCCTTCCTCGGTGAATCCCCTGCCTCCCATGTAGCCATTGCCTTGGGAAAAGATAGATTCATATCTTACATTGTCTTCCGGTCTATAGGTGGACTCTGCAATATTCCATGGATCGAATTCTGTGCATAATGACTTGGACTTTTTAAATTTCTTGAACGAGTAATCGATGATCATATTGTCCCTTTTGGTGATTTGTATTGATAAAATTTTTAATTTCCAAGCGAAAATATATTTATAGTTTACGAAATTTCCTTAGCATATAAGATTATTATGTTTCACAAACGATTACGGGAATAGTTTGCTAGAGTTCATTCGAATATACTTTTGTCAATAGAACTTATGTCATCGGCCCTCAAATCGCAAAGGCTACAATCTTTTGCCGAACCGATCCCCATTGCAATCATTCCACCTTTCTTCGCCGCTTCTATCCCGGCATAGGCATCTTCAATTACAAGGCAATTGCACGGATTTATTTTTAACATTTCCGCCGCTTTTGTAAAAACTTCCGGATCTGGCTTGCTCTTAGTGATGTTTGTCCCGTCGCTTATATGGCCATCGAACATATCATAAAGTTCAATCTTTTTTAAAATATATTTTGCATTCTTGCTCGAAGAGCCAATCGCTATCTTGATTTTTTTATATAAAAGAAATTTTAGGAAATCAGTTGCGCCGGGGAAAATATCCTTCGGACTGAGTTTCTCCAATAATGCCCGATATTTATTGTTCTTATATTCGCACAGTTTAATTTTTTCTTCTTGCGAGTACTTTTTTGTTGACCTTTCAAGAACGATCTCAAGGCTGTCCATCCTGCTGACGCCTCTGAGCCTTTCATTAATCTCCCGATCAAAATAGATATTTTCCTTTTTTGCCATGTCCAGCCATGCGAGGTAATGATACTCGTCAGTGCTCAAAATCACCCCATCGAGATCAAATATTACTCCTAAAATTCTCACGTCAAATCCTTTATTTTCCTTAAAAACACTTGCGAAATTCGCAACAAATAAGAAACTAAATTCTTAATATATTCCCAAAATATCTCATTATAATTTGCAATCGCCGTACTCTAGTTTTGCTTTTAGTCAGTACAAGTAATTTCTTGCATATTTTTATTAGAGACCATTCTCAAATCTTTTGGCATAAGATTAATACTGAGCTGCATTCGAAAAGTTAGGAAAGACAAGAGATATTCTGATGAATGTTTGGGTAAATTGATCGAAGGTTGAACTAGACCAGCATATTTCAGAAAGACAAGGACCAAGTTCGGAAACAGAACTTGTTAAAAACTGCTTTTAACGGTCAGACGCAATTCGAATACGCGTTTTTCTCCGGGTTCGATGTAAGAAAGGCGCCCGGCAATTCTTTCTGAAGATCGTCCTCCAACCAGGCAGTTGGCGGGCTCCAATCCCATTACATGCGTGCTTCTCCCGCACATTTTCCATTGCACCATATAAGGCAATTGCTCAGGCCTCCAGGAAAGTTCGACCTCTATTGGGCCTGTACATCCCGCAACGGGAAACCGCGGATTCAATAACCTAGCGGTAGTAAACCCGGAGTTATCCCTCTTTAATTCACTATGATAATAAACCCTCTCCGCGAAATCTGAGGCCGGATTCTCCCATTTACAAATACCTTCCATCACCGTGTTCTTGTCGCGGGAACTGACCCGGCCTGATGTTATTTCCAAGACAGTTTCAGAAGTCAGAAGCGGAAAACCAAAGTTGAAATGGTACAACAACATCAGCGGTGTTGATGAAAATCCACGGTTTTCGACCTCGTCGCGAATCACAATCTCATTAACTCCCAGTCTGCTGCTGTAAATCCTCCGCAAAGCCAGGTTCTCACCGAAAATACGAGCTTCCTCCAATAAACCGGAAACGGATATTACATAGTCGTCGCCGTCCCAAATTCCGTCTGTCCGAATCTGTCGGCCTGGCAAATGATGGATACGGCCATGCAAACCCAACGACTCTCCGGCATCAGTGCATGGGCTTCCCACTTGGCGCAAACCGCAAGTCATCAGCAGGCCGCCGCAAGCAGTACGCAGCCATTCGATACCATTGGCGTCATAGTAGGCTGGACCTACATCACCTTGAGGAGCCTGCCAGGAAAGCGGACTCCCTCCCAACTGGCACAGTGACACATCCATGCCCCTGCTCAGATTGACGTCGTATTGGAGGCCGGCTCCGGTGCGAACTTGTGCAATTTCCAAGTCCTGCTCTAGTCCTTCCGTCGCCCGCACACGCCTGACTCCAGCCATCTGTTCGATACGTCCGACCCGCTCCTCAAGCTCGCGACGTGTCCAATTCCTGCCGTATAACCACATAATTTTATCCTCTGTTTTCTTTAATCTCACAACACTTTACGTTGTACAACACTGGCCTTACTTTCATTACTAAAATCTTTATTCCCTTAAAAAGCGTTTACCAATTGGAATGAATTCCGCTGCAGATTAGTTTCAGTCCTGTGTAGAAGCTGCGGTAATCTTGGAATTTTCTCGCGTACAACTCCTGATGTTCTGGATTTGGCATGACTTCACCGGCAACTTGATCGCGTGTTCCAATTATATCAGCCAACGGAATTTGATCCGCCGCTGAGCGGGCCAATCGGGCGGCGCCCAGGCAGCCGGCCTGATCAACTCCTAAAGGTCTGATGGCAGCGCCCAAGATATCGGCTTTCACCTGCAATAGGCGCCGATCCCTGGAGCCGCCACCTGTAGCAATAAGAGTATTGATCTCCACGCCAGACTCCCGCAGCAGCTCCAAATTGAGCCGCATTTCCATTGCTACGCCCTCGACGAGAGCTTTCATCAATTCGCCGCGGGAAGTGTTCAGTCTCCAACCCAAAACAGCGCCTGGAGTATGCTGATCGAAATAAGGCGTCCCAGATGGTGTAAAATAAGGCAAAGTCAACAGCCTGCTAGGTTTCTCCGGAAACTCGCCAATCAATTCTCGATAGCTGCGGCCAGTCCCGAATTGTTCCTTGAAATAGGCAAGCAAGTTGCTGCCTGTCAAACTGTAAGCCACCGAAGTATACCAGCCTTGAACAGAATAGTCGTAACAGCATAGATTGTTTGCGCGCAATTTTTCAGTTTTGAACGCCCTTGGCATTATTGGACAAATGCATTCCACTGTCCCGGCAGCATACATGGCTTGTCCTTGCCGCAGTACTCCGGCTCCGAGCGCACCAATTGTCTGATCATGTCCGCCGGCCGCCACTTTCACTCCGTTCGGAAGTCCAAGATCCCGAGCTACCGACTGAGGAATTATTCCAACTAGTGCACCACTGGGCAAAGGACGGGCCAGACGCTTTTCGTCCAAGTCCGCCGCAGCCAAAATCTCCTGACTCCACGCGTGCCTCTCGATATCGAAAAGCATGGTCCGACCCGCAAGTGGCCATCCCATCGCCGGATCCAATCCTAGCCGTTGATGCATCAAGTCCTCAAAACACAGGAACTTGGCGCTCTTTCGCCAGACGTCTGGCTGAAAACGCTTTATCCACAGCAATTTGAAAAGACTAAACAAAGGAGACGGCGTGTGCCCGGTTATACCATACAATCGCTCCAGACCGAATTCGGCGACGAAATCATTCATCACATCCGATGACCTGATATCCGAAGAAACCATGGCGTTTCCGAGATACGATCCATCATTTCCAATCGGCGTGAAAGCCTCTCCTTGGCTTGATATCGCGAGCGCAACCACCGGATCGGAGCTGGCTTGTTTTGCCGCCTCTGATATCACCTGACAGCAGGACTCAACAACGGCGCGGGAATCTAACTCATCCCAACCCAGCTGCGGAGAACTCACCTGATACGGCCGATAGGATTCCCCTAAAATCCTCTCGTCCCTGGCAAAGACCACCGCCTTGCATCCGCTGGTACCAATGTCCAGTCCCAGAAAACTCATTTTACATCCTCAATCAGATCGTAATTTAAATAGCGCCCGAAAGCCTCGCGAAGGGCATTTCCCCAATGTCCTGTGCTAACTCCTACATGATGTCTGAAACCTCCGTATCCTATGTTCTTAAGAAGTCCTTGGAGTCCGGAAATCTTTGCGACCCCAGCGCACCCGAAGAAATCGTCATCAATCTTATCGTCTGTAAATTCACCCTCTCCCAGATAAAAAACGAGTTTGCCGGAATCGGTCTTTGAGCTTGAGAAGGTAATTGGCGAAGGAGCAATCCTGCCGACGTTGCATCCCCAGCCGCATCCGGCTCCCATGGCCTTGGCGAACATCGGATGGTCTATCACCTTGCCCTTGCAGGTCATCATTTTCTGTGGAACCGGACCACAGTGGAAGAGTATGCACTTGTCCTGATCGTCCCCATAGTTGTTGTTCCAGTCGAGACAAGTGGCAGGACTTTCAGATGCGAGCCCCAGCGCATGCATTGGAACGGCATTGCACACGTCCAGCTCACATGCCGCCGCAATGCCGCGGTCGTTGATCTCGCTGAGCAGGACGCACGGCGAAATACCAAGCTCCTGCTCCATTTCTATCCAGCATCTTAGGGCGATGCAGTCCATCTTGTAATCGGAGATGATGTCGTCAATCGCAACACTTGTCTTGGCCAGCATCTCAAATTTTTCCCTTGGCACTCCTGTCCAGCTGGTGTAGCGCTTCAAACGTTCGGCCTTTTCCAAAAATTTACTGGATCCAACCTTCACGTTGCGTACACGCATGAAGAGCTCCGATAGGTCGAGAGCTTCGGTGGTGATTCCATGTTTTTGAAGTGCAAGCTCATCGAAGCGGACTGTTTTGAAGGCCGTTGTCCTTGCGCCGATCGCGCCAACCGTAAGTCTGCGCATGCCTTTCACTATCCTGCATACTGCAGCAAAGTCGCGCAGATGCTCCTCAAATATTTTACTCGAAGGCAGTACCGTATGAGGAGCAAACGTCGTAAAAGGCAATCCGTACTGGCAAAACACATCCATGACGGAGAATTTTCCGCAGAACGCGTCGCGCCTTTCGGAGAAGCCCATTTTACCAGGCTCGTCCGGGTAGGCCTGTATTAAAATTGGAACGCCGCAATCCTGTAACGCCGCTATCGCGCCGGTCTCATCGCCAAAATTTGGCAGACAGAGTATCACTCCGTCATATTTTCCTTTGTTTGCGGAAAGGAACTTGGCATATTTAATCCCGTCCTCAGTGCCTTCAACAGCGCCGTGTCTCGTCTCAGAAGCTTTCATGCATATCGAGTCGTGACCGAATTTAGCGAGCGCCTTTGTCATCTCGCTTCTCGCATCAGACACAAGTTTTTCCGGGAAGAATCCGCGATTCCCGAAATAAAGAGCGAAAGTCATTTTACTTTTTTTCATATTTGAATCTCCTTTTTTTATTTTCAGTTCATTCTGTCCTATTAGTGTCCTAAACAATATTGTCGTAGTCGTAATCGCTATCCACCGTCGCCATTTAGGCTATGGTGGACAGGTCCCACTTCGCCCTTTGAGCTGTGAGGGACAGGTCGTATTCGTAGTCGATTGAACTCATTTTCCCGATTGCGACAACGATTACGATAGCGAAAGCGAAAAACAGGTATTGAAATTGAGCTCATTTTTTATTTTATTTAGGACAAGACTGACTCTGTCCTAAAATTTCTGCAGAGCCTTTCAGCTCCAATTCTTTGTTTATGATGTCCAACATCGCCTCATATACTGCGTCCTGTGCGGCGTTTATGCCTTTTGAAATATTGGCCTCGTATGGCTGGCGGATAGCGGTCGCCACATTGATTTTCGAGATTCCATGCCGTATGGATTCCATAACGTATTCCTTGCGTATTCCGGTGCCGCCATGCAGGACAAGCGGAATTCCGGCGGCCTTGTAGATCTTGTCGAGGTGGGAAATATTTAGACGTGCTGCAATTTTCTGCTTGCCTTTTGCCGCCGCGGAAATCGCACCGTGTATGTTGCCTATTGCCACCGACAGCCAGTCCGTCCCGCTTTCCAATACGAATCTGCGGGCGTCCTCCGGATCAGTGAATCCCTTGCCTGAAGCAAAAAGCTCCTCATACGGCGGTAAAGGGCCGGACTCATGTCCAAGAACAGCTCCTAGTTCAGCCTCGACCGGAACCCCGGCGCCGTGGGCAAAGTCAACGACCTCTTTTGTGCTCCTGATGTTTTCGCCAAGTTCCAGACGGGAGCCATCAATCATAACTGAATCGTATCCGGCGTCAATCGCCCGCCTGATGATTTCCATGTATTCCACGCGACGATTGTCCTCGTCAATGACCGGTATGTGATCCAGGTGGAGGCGCGTATGCTCAGATAATGCAAACTTCATGTATTCTTCTGCGACGGACTCCAGACTTTTGGATTCGAACTTTTCCCACTCCAAGCGGGCAACCATGACGAATCCAAAGCTATTGCAGTCTTTTATCGCTTTAACCACCGGCTCGACCATTGGCAGATACGGAATGTTGAAACCGGGAATTACCGTACCCGCTTTCGCGGCCTTCCGTACAATTTCATCGCTTTTCAGAGTAGACATTATTCTCCTCAATGTTGTTTGTATTTCATAACGACAACTCAATTCATTTGCCTTTTGAGAATCTTATCAAAATTGCCTGTGGTCCCGGAGGAATTTGAAGAAGCACGGATTTATCCTTCCTGACAAGTGCAGATGAAGGCATATCCGGATATGTCAATTCAATATTTTTAAAGGAATTTCCGGGAACTGGGATTTCGACGCATTTTGCTTCCTTGCCAAGATTCCAAACAGCCAGCAGTGCGAAATTTGCAGACATGAGACCGGCGCTGAAAAGATCGTCGCCGTGCTTCGGAACACCCAGTGGCCACCATGGAAGGGAAGATGGAATTTCTCCGCGAAACTTCTTGTACACTGATACTGCCTCGCGGACAAGTTCGAAGTTTTCAGGAGAAAGGTCCGCGAGCTGGCCTGAAAGAATAATTCGCCCGAGCATCGCATTTATCATGTTAAGAGATACGACATTTGAATTATCCTCGGCCTTCGGATATGACCACACGCCCAGTTGTTCCGGGGTGACGCCAGCGATCCCAAGCGATGTAATGCGCGCGTTGAAGCGGTAGTCCGGCTGGTCGCTGGGGCCCTGTATGCTGTGACGCGACAGCATTGCATAGTCCATGCGCATGCCTCCGGTTGAACAGCTTTCAATTACAAGTTCAGGATAGCGATTCATGACTCCTTCGAGCCATTTTAAGTATGCTTCGGCATGCCTTAAAAGCCCGTCGCCAAAACTGTCAGAATCAATTTCCGTCCCTGAACCGGCATCAATGTTGTAATCCATCTTGATATACCCGACACCATAGTCCCTGACCATCCGGTCAACCACCTCGTCTGCATGGGCAATTACTTTGGGATGACGGAAGTCGAGCTGAAGACGTCCGTTTACCATCGCGCGTTTCCCGTGGCGGATGAAGAAGCACTCGTCAGGCCAGACTTTTGCGAGAGGACAGTTCACGCCCATCGACTCTATTTCGAGCCATAGCCCCGGAATCATTCCCGCTTTGCGAATCTCGCCGATAATCGCCTCGATTCCGCCCTCAAAACGGTCTGGCGAGGGCTGCCACTCGCCTATCGTATCCCACCATCCTTCTCCGTCCTTGGAATACCAGCCCGCATCAATCACGAATATTTCAGCTCCGCTTTTAGCGGCGGCTGCGATAAGGGGTCGTTCCTTGGCTGTCGTAGGTTTTGCAAACAGGCAGTGCATATAATCATTGAATATCACCGGCAGTTTTCTATTGTCCTGATGTTGGCGGCGTATGCGACGACGGTATTCTGTGAGAACTCCTACGGCGTCCTCGAAACCGCCTTCCATCACTCCGATAGCGACCGGCAAAGAAAGGACTTTTTCTCCCGGTTTGAGGGTTCTGCTCCAGCTGTGGGCGGATTCATCCAGCAGGCCAGGGACGAGATAAGGCCTATTCCTGGAATCGCTTATTTCCCAGGCCCAGGAGGAGCTGGATTCTATCTGCCAGAACCAGATTTTGCCGGAAGATCTGTCCTCGAGCATGCCCATGGGAAGATAATCCTTGCCAAACCGGTAACATAGAGGCTGGTGCCGGTGGCACCTCCCCAGAATAATTCGGAAGTTGTAGCCGAACTCAAAGTC
>CAZXAC010000046.1:0-14938 GCA_964638335.1 uncultured Lentisphaera sp.
TTGCAACACAATAATTTAAATCATTATTAATTCAAATTAAGTTTACATGAGCCAAGATCAATTATCCCGTCTTTGTCAGAGTCGTTGTCATTAAGCATGATAGTCATCTTCATGTCGCATATCTCATGATCATCAGAACTGGGGGCAGGATCTATCGCCATAATATCCAGAGGGAACACCTTCACATTTACTTGGTCTACCAGAACTGAGTCTGAATCCCTTGTCTGCATATTGAGCTGGAGCTGAAATTGCCCGGCTTTTATGCCTTCTATTCTCAGGCATGTCTTGTACTTCCAATACTCATCTATGCTCTGCATGGCTCCATCGTATAGGACCATATCATCTTCGCTGCTTCCTGTGTAAATTTTAACGTTCTCATCGTATCCTGCGAGCTGGAGCTTGGCATCTGTGTCATCGTATTCAGTGTCTTGGTATTTGAACCATTCTAGTGAGAAACCAACAAGCTCATCCAGACCTTCCGCCTTGGATTCTGGATCGTCAACATCATTGTCTGGAACCTTGCATTCATGGTGACCGTCCTCGACAGTTGACGCATCCTTGTCTTTCGTGAAGTTCTCATTCAAAAATACTCCCAGATACTTGTCGGAATACTCCTCCTCAGTGTCCGGGACTGCGGATACTATGCTTGCTCCCTCGACGGCTATCTTCATGACCTTCTTCGAATGTCCGCATCCGTAGGAAATATCATGCAGTTTGAACTCCTTGCTCTTCCACGTGGTGGTGAGCGCATTGCTGGCGGTCACCCCGGCCCCCTCCCAAGTCTTGTCTTCAGTCGGCGTGGCATCTTTCGGCTTGAGCCTAGCAATGACGGTCTTCTTAAGCTCATCAGGATCGGGAGTATTGTCCCAGCCATTGTTGGCAAGATAAAGAGTCTCTGGCTTATGGGGATCCGCCGTATAGGAACTTACATTTTCGCATTTAACGGATTCAACCTTTTCCACAGTAAAATAAGTGGTGTCAGGATCTATAACAGCCTCAATCGTTCCACACTTGTCGCAGGCTCCGGACGACTTCTCGGAAAATACCACCGAACTGCCACCAACAGAAGGAGAAGCCTCTTTGGCCGTGAACACGGCCGTTGTTCCGTCTCCTTTGGATGGATCCGCTCCACAATCGTTGGCTGTCCATTCTATGGTCGGCCATATGACAGATTCATGGGGAGACTCTTCAGGATTAGTCCCAGGATACGCCTGACCGCAGATCTGGCAAGGACCATAACTCCTAACGGTCTTCCCTGGTGTATCCTCACCGGTACTTGTAGCAGAAACGGTTATCTCCTCGGTAACACAGTATGTACCGTCATCGGTCGGCGCAACATAGGTCTTCGGAACGCATGCAATGTCTTCCAAAGTCACGGGATACTCGTGAGTATGGACAATACATTCACTTGCACTAACGCCCCCGCCAGTCTCCTTGCACTCCTCATTAACACCTATCTCTATCGAAGTGGAACTCGAACCGCCACCAGACACGTCCTGAGCCACCATGTTATGGGCAATGAAATTTGTTAGAAGTCCACTGAAGATTAGACCAGTTATAGCCCAGAAATTTAGAAAGCGTTTGAGAGCCTTCCTTAACATGGAAGAACCTATATTATGATTTCGATGTAGTTGAAAATGTAGTATAGCTTTCAGTTTTAGCAGTGCAAGTAACCTCTCGCTCTTTTTCATCTAGGACTAAGATTTGTCAAAATAACTCATGCCCTCAATTATACTAGAGCCTCTACAGCCCTGGGTCATCCTACGACAACATGGGGTTCAGGATTGTGCTGGGGGCGGATATATCTATTTTCAATAAATAAACCTCTTTTTTCCAAAAAAACCAAAATCAGCTTGTATTTCCCCTGCTATGCACACAAAATCATCAAATGTCTTTGTAGCCGAATTCCTTTAATATTTTTTTAAGTAGCTTTGATTTTACATCGCCAACTGGCTCTTCCTCAAGAGGTTCTAGAATTTTTGATCCTCGCGGATTTGTCCATATATTTTTGATGGTTATCCCAGGCTTGTCAGTTTCAATTTCAATACGGGAATATATTTTCCCTCCGCGCCCTTTAAGATACAAATACATCTGCTTGTCCTGTTCTGACGGAAGCGTCTCAACATCAATGACCAATTCAGTAGCATATCCATCGTCAGGGGCTATATACAGTTTTTCATCTAATTTCAAAAGCCCGCTTTCCTTGTCGGAAACAATAAATACAATATATGTCTTTTTACCTATTTTCCTTGCGCTGATTTGCAGGTCAACATGATATTCCTTAACCCATCCCTCGTACCCGTCCCTGTCAGTATGATATCCCATCCCCCTGAAATCGACTACGTCTACATAGCATACATTCTCAATTGGATCTGGAGAAAAACTGATGGAGTTGTCACCCTGAAGTAGAAATTCCTGCTGCCCCTTTTTCCTCAGATGGAAAACTACGGGACTGTTTTTGTCGGGTTTGAAAAAAGGTTTTTTTTCTGCTAAACAACGATTATACTCTTCAAATTCTTCCTTGTTGTTCTCTCCTTTGAAATCGTCCTTCACATAAATCTTTTCTATGGTATGTGGAGAGTATTCAAAAAACGTTTCACGGGAACTGTATATATATTCGTAACCTTTGGCTTTAACCTCATCAATTCCTAAACCAAATCCCATATAATTCTCTATGACAAAATGTCCGTTGTTATCAGTCTTCAATTTCTTGTCAGCTGCTATTTGTCCGTAAAATAAACTTCCATAAGCATTAGGATCGAATCCCATTACATGAAAAGTAATCTCCGCTTCTGGCACGGTATTGCCAAGTTGATCCATGACCTTCCCGTAAAAAATAATCTTGGCCTGCAAAGGTTCAATTATTTTTTTATATTTATTATATCCGTCGATTGCTTTTTGCCTTTCTTTTTCAGAGCGGAAATTGCCTCTGGGAAATATTTTTTCATATTTCTCCTTGTCTTCTCCCGCAAAAGAAAAAAATGATAGACACGCAATTGCCAACACAAATACAGATCTTTTCATATGCTCCTCCTGAAATTACTTGAAATAGTCTAGTACCTTCTTATAATAAGCCCCTTCATCAATAATATTTGACCTAAACTGCTTACTATGAGAATAGTGGTCTTCCTTATAATTCAAAGGGGGTTTGCTTAAATCAAACTTTGCAGAAAACCCTTTTACATTTTTGCTGCAAGCGCCGCATCCTCGGCAAACAGTTCCGTCGGTTTCTTTAGGAAAAACGGCTTGGTCTTGAGTTGCTCCTTAAGTATCTTTCGGGCCTGTCCCGGTGGCTCGCGATGCCATCTTGAAGCATTCCATTTGCTATAGTCGTCAGAGTTGAATCCCACCTCATACACGCCAGTTACTACCCCCACTTGGTCTGGAGTTTTCATGGGTTGCTTACATCTTCTCCGGAACGTTGCAACTTCCGTTTGTCAAAAAGATTCTTCTCGGGATCAAACTCTATGTTCCGCGTACCGTCGGGATTGACATAATAGACAAATGAAACTATACACTTGCCACCAATCTTCTTGGAATAACCGATTCTGTTCAATCTGTCAGAAAATAAAAACTTGCCGTAGCATGCCTTTTTAACTTTACCATTCTCATCAAGTTCAGTTCTTATACGAATGAAATAATTGTCCGCATCTGGTTCAAGGGATTTGATATTCTTCTCAGCGTCACTGGTAAATATGAGCTTTTCAACGTATCCCTCTTCCGGCGCCTCATATGGAAGCTTAAATTCACTTTCCGGAAATATCTTCTCTTGGGTGATTGGACAGAACCCGTCTTCTTTGTTCGGCATTTTTATTTCAATCTGATATTCGCTCTTATATTCAGTTTGTTCGCCATGGTGCGGATTCCATACCTTGACTTCTTTTTCATAGTCAAGCTTAAAAGTGAAAACTAAATCCTTAACCTTGCCTTTTCCGTATGGATCCACCCAATCGCCCACCAGAAAATCATATCCGACAGGCTCGGTTAAGCTTGGGAATATGAGGTGGTTGACGTTCTTCGCATACATCGGCACAGGATTGATCTTCTTCCTCAGGACAAGCTCTATCGTCGGGTTCCAAGGCTGGTATTTGCCAGATTCCACGGATTTGAATTTATATCCACTACCTGATTGATAAAATCCATCTTTAACAGCGGATACCCCAACACCGATCAAAGTATTTGATGATGCTGTAAACAAGCCATTGGAATCGGTTACGCCATTGATACTTGTATCCGTTCGCCCATCCCACGGGTTCATAGTTTTAAGATGTTCGTATCCGAAGGTTACTTTTGCATCGCTAATTGGTTTCCCATTCTCGTTAACAACCTTTACGGTTGCCTTGGCTTCCGCCTCATATGATCCGGCAACTACGTAAAGCGAAAAACATGTAACGAAGACAAATATTACAATCGATTTCATTTCAAACCTCCCTTGTCAACCATGTTATTGAAAACCAGATACGTGTATACATATGCTACATCCTTGAAATCGCTATGGCGCCATGGCTGAATTCCTTGGCTATTCTTAGGCCGTATATCCGGCCATCCCGACTTCATTGTCATCATGTCGAAGGACTGAATCCCCGTTTCCCACTCATCGATCTTATTCGCCCCTATTCCGAACGTCCTTGTGGGAAAACCCTTTGCGAGGAGCTCGAAGCGGTTGTTCATGGCGAAAGTTTGAGCGACAGCCAAATCTTCGGAGAACAGAGCTGCCGGTTTTTTCAGAAAGAATGGCTTGATTTTGAGTTGCTCCTTAGATATCTTCCTGGCCTGACCCGGTGGCTTGCGTATCCCCCATCCGTTTCCAAGAGTCTTCGGGTAGAAGGTCATGGCTGTGATATATTGTAGCTGTCGTATTCAAAACGACTTTTGTTTGCACCTTTAGGAATGAACAGGTTCTTTGTGGGGTCGAATTCGATATTCCGAGTTCCATCTGGGTTGATGTAATAAGTAAAACGTATTGTTGCAGTTTTACATTCTTGAATGCGGTATTCAATTGGCCCTGCTATCTTTCCATATATGGCCCTGACGGTATTGCCTTTGTCGTCAGATTGCAGACGGATTCTAATGAAATAATCAGATGCAATAAGGCTTGATGTTCTTTTGTATCCCGAGACGAATCCGCTATCGTTTGGTGTAGCAGATGATGCCGAATAAGACAGAAGAAGACTTTTGACATATCCTTCCACCGGGGCTTCTCTAGGGAATTTAAATTCACTTTCAGGAATCATCATATCTGAAGTTATTGCGGAAAATCCCTCCGCTTCATTTGGCATTGAAACCTCAAGAGTTGATTCAAAGTTGGATTCGTCCTTGAATTCTCTTTTCAAAGTAAATATTACATCGCCAAGTTCTCCTTTTCCGCGCGGTTTGACCCAGTCGCCCATCAATAAGTCATACCCGACAGGTTCGCTAACAACAGGAATTATAATATCATTAAACTTCTTCGCATACATCGGCACAGGATTAACCTTCTTCCTCAGGACAAGATCTATAGTCGGGTTCCAGGGCTGATATTTGCCGTCAACGGGAGACTTGAAATCAAAATTCTTATATGATCTGTAATAACTTTGTGAATCAGCCCATACAACGATTCTGGATAGTGCCTTAAACTCACTAGCAAAGAGGCTGGCATTATCTGTTTTTCCCTTGATTGACTCACTTCTTTGTCCATCAAACGGATTTGTAGTTTTAGGGAAGTTTACACCTATGCCCACATCAACGTCTTTCAACGGAACACCCTGTTCATCTACAACACGGACGGTTACCTTGCCGTCAGGATATTTGTCCAGCAATCCTGCTATGGCAGAAAAAGAGAGAAACATAAAAATAATACAATATTTCATTTTAAACCTCCTGTCATAACGATATTATCATATACCTTGTGGGTATACAGATAAGCTACATTCTTGAAGTCAGAATGTCTCCATTGCAGCTTGTCCTGATCGTTGCTATACCATCCTGTTTTCATATTCATCATGTCAGAGGAACTGAATTTATCGATCTTATTCGCCCCGATCCCGAACGTCCTTGCAGGGAAACCCTTGGCGAGGAGTTCGAAACGGTTGTTCATGGCATAGCTCTGTGCGACAGCAACGTCCTCAGCAAATAACTCTGCCGGTTTTTTCAGGAAGAACGGTTTGGTCTTGAGCTGCTCCTTAGATATCTTCCTGGCCTGACCCGGTGGCTCGCGTATCCACACAACCTTCCACTTTCCATAATCGCTTGTATTAAATCCCCAACCGCACCAGTTGTATCCCTCAGGCAACATCCCTAGGATTAAGCTATTTCCTTTGAACTTCTCCTGGCATCCCCAGGAATATGTAAAGGCATCCCATGCGACATACCCGCTCTCATACGGAATATTGATCATCACATCTTCGCCCGTACTGTAGAAGTTGTAACACGCAACTCCATTCATGTCGTTGAAAATCCCCCTCCATGTCAGCCTGCCGCGGGGATCGTTCGGATTGCCTGAGAAAATAGTGTGCCATTCGCTGGAGAAAAGGAAGTCGTCCTTCTCGTCGAAATAATAATCTTCCCAGTCCTTGTGCCTCATTCCTTTAACCTTTGCCTCACCGGGATTGTACGCCTCCATCGCCACGGCACCGTCTATGATGAAATATGCCTTGGCATTGGCATAGTGGTTTGATATTGCAGAACTTGAAAGCATGTTACCGAGACTGTGGCCAGCCACAACCACTTCGCCTCCCAACCCGTTGATGTAGCCAGCCAGCTCATCAGCAGTATTGAGCGCATTTACAACATTTGTATGATAATCCGGCGTAAAACTACCTATCCTGGTTTCATCTCCCCTCCATGTAATTCCGTGAAATTTGGCCTTCGAGCCCGACCAGAACATCCTTTTAAACACCTCGCATTGCGAGCCGTGTGCTTCGTCGCCTGTGACATTGTAGCCATGAACAAAGACAAAATTCGTATCATTCGTCTCAGATTCTGGGTAATTTGGCGTTTCAGTTCTGTCGTCTTCACCTCCAGTTCCTCCCGCCGCAGACCTGAGATTTTTGTGCCGGAACATTTTCTCTACGCTGTCAAGAGAAAGTGGAAGCTCCGTCTTGCACAAAGTTATACCATCGCATTTGCGGCGCATTTCAAGTACAAGGGGCTTCTTGGTTGCAGCATATCCTTCAAGAAGGATGATATTCTTGTCATTCTTTACAAGTTCAAGGAAATCATCGGGAAGAGCCATTCCTTCGCCATTGATATGCTCTAAGCTCTGTTCGGCATTTTTATCGCAGAATGCCTTGTCCGTTAGGTGATAATCTGCCTGGCCTGAAGTCAACTCAGCCTTAAAAAAACAGTTTACAGCTTCGTCTGGATGTATTAAAACAAATTCGAAGTTATCAGATGTGAAGACATTTGCAGTGTCTTTCAATTCAACTGCTACTGGAAAGAAGTCAATTAGATCTCGTATTCCGTCAATGCTGTATTCTGCAGACATTTTATCCTTGCAATCAGGCTTCAAAGCTTTTGGAGAATCGTTACCGGATACAGCATCGACGTCGTCATCATTGTTGATCCAGAAATAATAGGGTTTTTCAATCTCAACAAGTTTTCTGTCATAACTGTCGATGTCGCCATCTCTGTCATAATTGGGAATCATCTTGAAAGCCGCAACAGAATATCTCAATTCGTCCCTGCATTTTGAACCGTCCTTAAGGGACATTTCGACCTTGACAGCAGAATCTAAGATTTCTGTGCTGGCTTTTCTTCCTTCAAGATAAAGTTCGACATATCCTTTTTCTTCAAAAGTATCATATGCATACTGTAGTGGAGCTTCCTCGGACTTGTCCTTTTTGGAGTATGCCTTAATGTTGTCATGCAAAGAGAGGGCGATATTTTCTTTCATGTCCTCCTTAACAATCCCTTCCGGCTTCATTATCCTCACAGTTGCAAGATCAGGATCGCCACCTGCAACCTTATTGTCGAGGAGGTCAATAATTCCATCGTTGTCAGAATCATTGTCATTGACCATAATCATCATTTTGATATCACATATCTCGTGATCATCAGAACTGGGGGCAGGATCTATCGCCATAATATCCAGAGGGAACACCTTCACATTTACTTGGTCTACCAGAACTGAGTCTGAATCCCTTGTCTGCATATTGAGCTGGAGCTGAAATTGCCCGGCTTTTATGCCTTCTATTCTCAGGCATGTCTTGTACTTCCAATACTCATCTATGCTCTGCATGGCTCCATCGTATAGGACCATATCATCTTCGCTGCTTCCTGTGTAAATTTTAACGTTCTCATCGTATCCTGCGAGCTGGAGCTTGGCATCTGTGTCATCGTATTCAGTGTCTTGGTATTTGAACCATTCTAGTGAGAAACCAACAAGCTCATCCAGACCTTCCGCCTTGGATTCTGGATCGTCAACATCATTGTCTGGAACCTTGCATTCATGGTGACCGTCCTCGACAGTTGACGCATCCTTGTCTTTCGTGAAGTTCTCATTCAAAAATACTCCCAGATACTTGTCGGAATACTCCTCCTCAGTGTCCGGGACTGCGGATACTATGCTTGCTCCCTCGACGGCTATCTTCATGACCTTCTTCGAATGTCCGCATCCGTAGGAAATATCATGCAGTTTGAACTCCTTGCTCTTCCACGTGGTGGTGAGCGCATTGCTGGCGGTCACCCCGGCCCCCTCCCAAGTCTTGTCTTCAGTCGGCGTGGCATCTTTCGGCTTGAGCCTAGCAATGACGGTCTTCTTAAGCTCATCAGGATCGGGAGTATTGTCCCAGCCATTGTTGGCAAGATAAAGAGTCTCTGGCTTATGGGGATCCGCCGTATAGGAACTTACATTTTCGCATTTAACGGATTCAACCTTTTCCACAGTAAAATAAGTGGTGTCAGGATCTATAACAGCCTCAATCGTTCCACACTTGTCGCAGGCTCCGGACGACTTCTCGGAAAATACCACCGAACTGCCACCAACAGAAGGAGAAGCCTCTTTGGCCGTGAACACGGCCGTTGTTCCGTCTCCTTTGGATGGATCCGCTCCACAATCGTTGGCTGTCCATTCTATGGTCGGCCATATGACAGATTCATGGGGAGACTCTTCAGGATTAGTCCCAGGATACGCCTGACCGCAGATCTGGCAAGGACCATAACTCCTAACGGTCTTCCCTGGTGTATCCTCACCGGTACTTGTAGCAGAAACGGTTATCTCCTCGGTAACACAGTATGTACCGTCATCGGTCGGCGCAACATAGGTCTTCGGAACGCATGCAATGTCTTCCAAAGTCACGGGATACTCGTGAGTATGGACAATACATTCACTTGCACTAACGCCCCCGCCAGTCTCCTTGCACTCCTCATTAACACCTATCTCTATCGAAGTGGAACTCGAACCGCCACCAGACACGTCCTGAGCCACCATGTTATGGGCAATGAAATTTGTTAGAAGTCCACTGAAGATTAGACCAGTTATAGCCCAGAAATTTAGAAAGCGTTTGAGAGTTTGGAGGAACATCAAGAAATCCCCTACGTTTCAATATTGATATAATGTTTGAATGAGTTATGTTATAGATACCTTTACAGAAAACCCCATAAAATACTTATTTTAATTGTTTTTGCAATGGTTATATGAATACCCATATCAGAAAGTCAACACAGCTCATAATCTATTTTCTGATATTTATCGCTTCTTTGGAAATCTACTCCGCCGAACTTATTCCAAACCCATTTCAGATTCCCAAGGTTAGAGAAGGCAAGTCTACCCTCAGTCCACATAGAAACGATGAACAACCATATTTTGATAGTGACGGTAAAGCTCGTATTGATATAGATCTTTGCAAATATCAGATAATTCCAAACTGCCTTCTTTCCATTTCGATAGGTAGGGAGCTTTCATTTTTCCCAGCGGAACAGTATAGGATTTACTTCCCAAATCATCATAAGGGCGTGAAGGGCTACGTGCTTGTACGCATCGCAGACCAAAAAATCCTCTTCAAGCATATAACCGATGAGCAGTATAACACATTCTTTCAGTCGTGGAACTTCCCACAGTTCTTTATAAAACGCAGTGATATGAGACTGTCAGTTGTTGACTATAAACAAAGGATGGAATACCTTTTTTCAACTCTGAATGGTGGCTACACATGGATTCTCGATGAAATTAGGAACATTGACTTTACAGAGCTCAGCCTAAAACTGGAATACAACGACAGGGACCTCCTTAAGTCCATCATTTTGCCGGACAGTTCAAAATATACCATCGAATATAGTCCAATGGGGCTTGTTTCAAAAGTTACAGACCCTGACGGGGCTTTCACTGTCGTCACATGGGACGACAGGTGCCAGTTGAAACAGATAAAGACATGCATACCCCCTGAACATTTCCTATATCCGAAAGACAAATCCACAATTACCAACTCCAAGCCGGCGCCTATTGCTGTGAGGACGTTAAAAATCGAATGCGACTCGTCAGGGAAGCTGGTCGGACTTATCAATTCCAGCGGCGAAAAATATGTTGTCGAGTACAGGTCTGATAAAAAAGAAGAATGCTCTTACTTTTGCGCTGTTATGAAAAATCCTGATAACACGATTAACTTTTGCAAGGTTGAATGGAAGCACAAAAAGAAGGATATACCTAAGAAAAAAGTAGAAAAAACGCTGGATATAAGTAAGGGAACACTATCATATGATACAAAGGGGAAGGAGAAATTTGAGACACTTGAAGTTCGCACATATGAAAAAAAAGGCAATGCGTATTCCGAAGTGTTCAGCAAAATCAATGGCGTTGAGAATGATATAAGTTACAATTCCGACGGCACGGCTTCCGAACTCACGAACGCAAAAGGCGAATCGACAAAGTATTCCTACAACGAAAAGGGCGTAAGGACGGGCATAGCATATCCTGATGGCACCGGGAACAGCCAGCAGTACGATGAGAACTACAGGCTTGTCAGGAAGACGGATGATAAGGGTGTCGAAACAAAATATTCCTATGACAAACTTGGGCATCTTATGGAAGTCAGCGAAACCGGAGATGTCGCCAAATACACATATGATTCTGAAAACAATACTCCAGCCAAGACGACTCTTCCTGATGGTTCATCTCATTCCTTTACATGGGACAGGCTTTTCAGAATGACATCGCAGACCCTCCCTGACGGAAGAGTGTTGAAATATGAATATGCGGGTCATTCATGTATGCTCACCGTAATCTCGGTTTCAGATGGGAAGGCCACAGAAACAAAAAAGTTCGGCTATACTCCATCTGGAACTCTTGAAAAGATACTGTTTGATGACGGCAAGTCAGAAAAATACCAGTTCAAAAATGGCTGTCTTATAAAGTTCGAGGATGCTACGGGCAAAGTCACTCGCTATACCTATGATTCATGTCTGAGAAGAACCTCTAAGCAGACATCGGATGGGAAAAAGGCCATCTTCAAGTATAATAAAAGGGGGGAGCTTGTTGAGACGCAGATATCGGGCAAGGTCTTCCAAAGCGATTATGATTCCAACGGCAGGCTCATCAAACGGACGCTTCCAGACAAAAGCTGGGTCTCATTCACTTATGATGAGATAGGTAGAAAGATAAAAGAACTCTATTCCGACAGGACTGAGACCACCTTTAAGTACGATGGTAGGAACAGGATAGTTTCTACTACAGGCACGCATTCAGATAGTATATCAAGCGTCTACAACGACAAGGGACTACTTGCATCAACTACTGTAGTCAAGCTCGGTGATCCTGATAAGAAGGAACTAACCACAGCCTATTACTATGACAAACTCGGAAGGAAGATAAAGACGGTATTCCCCGACGGCTCAGAGGAGAAAACTGTCTATCTCGACAACAGAGACACCATTGTCATCAGGAATGGAGTTATTACCTACTCAAAATATGATCAGTGCGGTAGGATTTCAATAGTGAGCGAATACTCCCAGGAGCTGTTCGAGAAGGCAACGTCTAAGGAGGAGAAGAGGAAAATCTTCGATGATAACATAGTGGAGAAATATTCCTACAACCTTCTTGGGGACTTGATCGGAGTTAAGAATGTACCAAAGAAGAAGGTTACAGTCTCAACGAAGTAACCTCTTTCGTATGGCGCTCCTACTTTCTCCTAAACGCCTGATTCCTTTGATGTTGAAATGAACTCCCTCGACGCAAGAAGCATCGAGTTAGTTCATTTTGACACTCCTAGATGTTTTTTCATTTCCGATTTGAAGCATTCCGGGCAGTAGCCGTGTGAAAAGTCGACATCGAGGTGTGTGTTGAAATATTTTTCTACTCCGGTCCAGTACTCTTTATCGGTTCTGATCTTCTTGCATACGGAGCAGATAGGAATCAATCGTTTTAGTTCTATGATATCGTTGATATCTTCTATTACGAGGATTACAAGATCTTTGCCTTCATGATGAAAGAGGCTGGTAGTCAGGAGCATGTGTACGTTCGTCACTTTGTCATTTTTTTTGATGGACATTTTGTGCCGCGTGCGGCATACTGTTTTGGATAGGAATGCGTTTGATACCGAATTCCTTATCAGGCAATCTCCGCAATGATGACCTCTTCCGCATCCTTCCGGAGAATCATAACTATTTACGCAGTTCATGACATCTCCCGCTCTTGTCATTAGTATTTTTTTCTTGTTCTTTCCGAGCATAGGACTAGCGGCTGAATTGTAATGTATTATTCTCACATCCTCATCAACTATCATTACTGGTGATGGGAAGGCGTTGAAGATGTCCATGTAAATTTTTGAAACGGAATTCTTTATCATGAGATGCTCCTTGCTAGATGATGTTTTTGATTTTCATGCCGGCGTCTTTTATCATTTGCAGGTCGTCGGCCAATGGTCTTCCAGATGTAACTAGGTAATTCCCCACCATCAATGCATCCGCTCCGGCTGAAAATATCCACGACTGGAAATCTCGGAGATTTTTTTCGCGTCCTCCGCAGATCCTTATGCTCTTTTCTGGCATCATAAGTCTAGCGGCCGCGATTATTTTCAGGCATTCGAGAGGCGTGAGTTCGTTCATGTTTTCCAATGGCGTGCCCTTTATGGGATTTAGAAAATTCAATGGAACGCAATCTATATCCAGAATCCTTATCTGTTCTAGCAGTTCAATCCTTTGTTTTTTGGTTTCTCCCATCCCGAATATTCCACCGGAACAGACCTCTAGGCCGATGGACTTTGCCTCCTTTACGGTGGATATTTGGCTATTGTAGTCTCTAGAAGAGCATATTTTAGCGAAGAAAGAACGGGATGATTCGAGGTTATGATGATACCTTTTGAGACCAGCGTCTTTCAGCATTCTCAAAGAATTACTGTCCAATATGCCAAGAGATGCGCACGGAGAAATCTTTGTAAGTTTGCGGATTTTTTCGACAGATCTGCATATACGGCTTAAATCTTTTTGGTCATTTATCGCCCTTCCAGAACATACTATACCGTAATGGGATGATCCACCGCGCTCGGCGCTTTTTGCGTTATCCAAAATTACTCCCTCTTGAATAAGGGGGTATCTTTCTATTTTTGCTTTGGCAACAGATGATTGTGCGCAGAAAGCGCAATCTTCCGGGCATATTCCGCATCTGGCATTAACGATGGAGCACGTACTTATATTTTCCCCGAAAGTTCTAGAGCGAATGGATGACGTCTTTTCAAATACGGAAACGAGAGAGTCTAGAGAAGAAATCTTTAAGACGTTCTCCGCCTCCTTTGCTGAAATCCCTCTTAATTTGTGAGCCACAAATTTTCCTCTTGAATCGGTTTTTACTAGCAAAAATCACAACAGACACGAACCCAAGAGAAAAAGCTCTAAAGCCTCACTGTGCGGCTTCGACAAGCTTCTCTTCGGCGGACCTTGAAGTCTGAAGATTTTTACGGGATGCATCCTTGACTTTGGAAGATTTACCAATCTTATCCTTGAGATAATAAAGTTTCGCTCTTCTTACGCTTCCCTTGCGTTCGACTTCTATTTTATCTATTTTCGGTGAGTGGAGCGGAAAAACCTTCTCCATTCCCTGTCCAAAGGCTGTTCTCCTAACTGTAAAAGCTTCCTTTATTCCTCCACCTTTCTTGGCGATTACCACTCCGGAAAACATCTGTACGCGCTCGGTGTCTCCTTCTACTATCTTCGTATAAACTTTTACAGTGTCGCCGATATTGAATTGAGCAACTTTTTCCTTACATTGCATCTTGTTGATCTTGTCCATTATATTCATTGTTTTTCTCCGTTATTTTATTTTAGTTTTTTCCAAATAAGTCTGGTCTGTTTCTGTCAGTTTTAATTTTCGCCTGCTCCTTCCGCCATCTTGATATTGCCGCATGGTCTCCTGACAGCAATATTTCCGGGACCTTCATCCCTCTGAAATCTTCGGGTCTAGTCCATTGAGGATACTCCAGCGAATCCGTGCTGAAGGATTCATCCCTGCTTGAATCATCAGATCCGAGGACTCCGGGAAGCAGTCTCGATATTGCTTCCACAAGTACCAAGGCGGCGGCGTTGCCGTTAGGCAGGATATAACTGCCTATTGAAAATTCCATATCCGCAAGCCCGTACGCAACTCTTTCATCTATTCCTTCGTAGTGTCCGCATATTAGGACGATATTTTTCTCAGTTGAAAGCATTCTTGCATCAGCTTGAGTGAAGAGTTTTCCAGAGGCGCTCAAAAGAATAGTCTTAGAAAATTCATTTTTCACGCTTTCCACAGCTTTAAATACCGGGTCGGGCTTCATTAGCATTCCCGGACCTCCACCGTAGGGGGTATCGTCTACCGTCCTGTGCTTGTCGGTTGTGAAATCCCTCGGATTCACGAAATTTATTTCAATGAGCTTACTTTCAACAGCCCTTCCTGTTATACTTGTCCTGAGCGGACCTTCGAAGTATTCAGGGAAGAGCGTTATTATGTCAATCGCAATTTTAACTACTCCGCCAATTCTACAGAGAGCCTTTT
>CAZXAC010000047.1:0-14428 GCA_964638335.1 uncultured Lentisphaera sp.
CATGATTCCAGGTCCACCGCCAGTCAAAACACCTAAGCCGTTCTTAACAAGAAGTTTTCCCATTTTGACAGCTTCCTTGTAATCCGCCTCTTCGGGTTTGGTCCTTGCCGATCCGAACACCGTTACAAGCGCCCCCTGTTCCGACATGGTTTCAAAAGATTCCACAAACTCCGACATTATCCTGAATATTCGCCACGGCTCCTGTGAGCTGAAATCTGAAAACAGCGCAGGCTTTTCGATTAATTTCTTCTTTTTCATACGAATTCTCCTTGATTGAATATCATCAATTTTATGATTTCTCCTCCGCAAGAGAGGTCTTTTCAAACGCCAACCTACAATACATAGCTTAAGTTTATTTGTCTAGCGGCAAACATTACCCTAAAAAAATATATCCTTACGGCCTTATCCTAAATAAAGTTGATTTTGCATGTAAAAAATGTGTTTGAGACCTGTTTTATCGGTGTCCCTCCCCCTGACTCCATCCGAGCTATGGGGAATAAATCGGGCTCGGAATCGCTTCCGGGATCGAGGAATGAATTCAATCGATTACGACTTTCCCTCCGTAGCTCAAAAGAGCGAAGCAGGATCCCACGATAGAATCATCTGATAATAAGCGCGGGCATTGCTGCCCGCAAATCTTAGGACTTAAAACTCGCACTCCCTAGTCGGAGGGGAAAGTCCACACTTCTTCGGGCTGTCAGGCTATACATTATTCAAAACCATTTTCCATTTCGAGGCTATTAACAAATATTCAGTCCTGTGATTTTTTCGTCTTTGCCCCGTCTTCCTTGCCTTCCCTGCCTTTCAACATAGCATTTAATCTTTCCTCGATCTTAGCATCAATATTCTTGCTATTTTCCTCAATTTCCACCTTTAATTGAGCAAGTTTTTCTTCCATTTCAGAGAGACGTTGTTTTTGCATTTCCAGTCTTTCTTTCATATTGGCTTCTATCTTCGCCTTCAACGCCGCTCTATCTTCTTCGCTGCCGCTTTCACGATACTTCTTCATCAGTGCGCTAATTTCTTCTCTTTCTTTCTTAATTTTTTCGGTTGATTCGTTAGCGAGTTCCTTCAATTTTTTGTTGTACTCTTCAGGATTTTCCTCCCTGAGTTTCTTGAGTTCTTCAAATTTTTGCGGATCGCTCTTTTTTAGACGTTCCAAAACCATGTAGGCCTGACCAGAACGCACTCTCTCGTGTTTCTGCTCAGTTGATAGCGCGGTTTTTGAATCCTGATCCGAGAAGACATCTTCCTCTGCAATCGCCACAAACCCCGCCAACAAAGTCAAGATCGCCGTTAAATACATCTTTTTCATACGTCCTCCTTTTTGTTGTTCATACACATAAAACGAATAACACCTGAAAATTATTTTAAAAACTCTAATAAGAAATCTACCCTTTCATCACGGCAAGAGGGAGAAGCCTTGCAAGCGGGACCACAAGATCCGACTGGGACGAGATAATCTCTTCAATATCCTTATAAGCCTGGGGAGCCTCGCTCAGATCATATCCGGCAGATCCCTTTTTGCTATTTTTTTTCCACCCTTCAAAAATTATAGCTTTCATTGCCTCAGAACATTCCTCAAGAGATAATGTTTGATTTGCCTTTGTCCTTCCCATTCTTCTGCCAGCTCCATGAGAACATGAAAAGAATGATTCTGCTTTTCCGAGCCCTTCGACAATATATGAGGCCGTTCCCATGCTCCCCGGGATCACTCCTTTCTGTCCTTTTCTTGCTGAAGTAGCTCCCTTCCTGTGTATCCAAAAGAATCTTCCATTAATATCTTCATAAGCCGCATAGTTGTGGTGTATGTTTATTTCTTGATGAAACGCGGTTTCTGGAATGCATTGAATGACCGCTTTTTTCATAAACTCCATCATGATACGTCTATTTTCCTTTGCGTATTCGAGCGCAAAATTCATATCACGCACATATCGCCTTCCCTCATCAGAGCCGGCATCCAGAAATGCCAAATCCTGCGACGGGATCTTTATTTTCTTTTTCTCGCAGGATTTTCGCGCTAGGTCGTGGTAATATGTCGCTGTTCTATGGCCAAGATTTCTGGAACCCGAATGAAGCAAAAGCCAAAGGCAGCCTGTCCCCATCTCATGATCGAATTCAATAAAATGATTTCCGCCCCCAAGGGATCCAAGTCCTAGCACTGCGGCTTCCCACCCTCTCTTGTCAAGATATGGCAGTCCTCCGTCTTTCTCAGCCATCTTTCTGTGCTTGTCAAATCCGTCCCAAGGAATCTCCACACGCCTATGATGTCCTTCCCCGAGGGGTACATCCCGCTTTATGATATCAAGAATTTTCCTGAATTTATTTTCACCAACGGATTCGGAATCAATCGAAGTCTTCACGGCGCAAACTCCGCACCCTATGTCAACTCCTACAGCATTGGGGATCAAAGCATTTTCGCAGGCAACAACTCCGCCTATTGGCATTCCATATCCGACATGGCAATCCGGCATCAGCGCGACATGCATCCTGACTGCAGGATGCGTTGCAAGATTCGCGGCCTGTTTCATGGCTTCTTCTTCAATTTCCTCAGCCCATGATTTTATAGGAAGCGCACCATCGAGTTTTTTCTCCCATTTCATATCTTACCAAAGATTATATCTAACATTGAGAGTCCTCCTACTATATAAGCGGGAGCCGAAAATATTAGCGATATCGCGCAAGCTTTGTCCATTTCGGAGTCTGTCATTTCCTCAGGTATTTTTATTCCTAGCTCCTTGTATCCATCCATAACGCTCAAGTAAAACTCCAAGAGCAAAATGCCAAAGAAAAGCACTGCCACAAAGAGGTTCAAATTTCCCTTTAGAAATGGTCGCCAGTAGGATATCATTGCTGCAGCAAAGAAAATGCCACAAAAGAAATCGTAGGCAATAACAACAAGCTTTGACCTTAGATATATGTAGTATCCCATGTTTGACACGGTGAACAAAAGGAAGACAACCACATAGATTTTAGCCCATAAAGGCATATATTTACCCATTTTTTATTTCGCTTAATATAACATCAAGTCATCTTGAAAGACAAAGTCGAATGACAAAGAGCATTTTAAAAGAACGATTTTCGGCGATGATACTCTCCGCCGGATTCG
This sequence comes from uncultured Lentisphaera sp., assembly GCA_964638335.1. Classification (GTDB taxonomy): domain Bacteria; phylum Verrucomicrobiota; class Lentisphaeria; order Victivallales; family GWF2-50-93; genus DYMC01. The sequence continues at coordinate 3,110 of CAZXAC010000047.1, forward strand.
GAACAAGGCTCAGACCCTTGACCAATCATATTCCCAAACCGCTTGCACCACTTTGCGGAAGACCTTTGTTATCGACGATAATTGAAAAAATCTCATCAGCGGGGGCAGACGAAATAGTGATAAATCTGCACCACAAGGCCGAGGGGATAATATCCAAAATATCGAAGCCATACGGGAAAAAACTTCGATTCGTCAAGGAGAAAGATATCCTCGGAACCGGGGGGGGAATACTTAATTGCCGCAAATTCCTGTCTCGCCATGAATTCTTCGTTCTACATAATGGAGATATAATATCAGATGTGGATATAAATCAATTGATCTCGCATCACCAGAGAAGCGGAATGACGGCAACTCTCTTTTTAATCGATGGGACAGAGAATAAAATTTCAGCATCTTCAGGTAGAATAACAGGAATTGAAGGCATATGCGGGACCTGCGAAAATCGCAAATTGCTCACCTACTCCGGAATTTCGGTTTTCAACAGAAGCTCATTTGATTTCTTTCCTGAAAAAGTACAAGCTTTTTCGCTTATAGACGTCCTAAAAAAAATGATAGAAGCCGGAAAGCTCGGGGCGCTCTCATACGAAAAATCGTATTGGAACGATATCGGCTCGCTTGAAAAATACTTTTCAGTCCACGAAGATATATTGTTAAAGAAATTATTTTCACCAGACTGGCTTGATAAAAGAGATATTCCGATTCCCTCGGCGCTGAAAAAAGCTTTTCCCAAAAACCAGATAAAAGGTTTTATTTCCTCATCAGGAAAATGCGAAATTCGCAAAGGGGCAAGGTTGGCAAATTGTATACTGCTTGACGGTGCCATAATAGCAAAAAACAGTTTTCACAAGAACGAAATAATTGGAAGAAATTTTTCCATACATCGCGACTCGACAAGGATCATGTCCATTGACATAATGAAGGGATATGATTTTCTCAAAACACAAGTGTCTTCGTTGCCGGAACAGGGATCAAGCAGATGTTTTTACAGGATAAATGAGTCCGGCGCTAGGAGGATTCTCATGTTGAGTTCTCAGGACGACTCTGACTTTTCCCGATTCATAAAAATCGGAGAATATCTGCGCAGTCTTTCAATCGGTGTGCCACAAATATTCTCGCACAGCATAAAAAGCCACTCGGTGATAATGGAAGATCTGGGAAATATTACACTAAACGGAGCAATGGCCGATAAAGACAAAAGCTTGAAACTTCTAAAGAGGACAATCCTTTTCCTAGTTGAATTCCAAGATAGAACTCTGAAAACAGCTCCAAAGATAGTTCAGCGTGAGTTTGCTTTCGAGGGATTGCGCTGGGAGTCGGAATACTTCAGGGATAATTTTCTTGCGAAATTCGCTGGACTTAAAATTAGCAAATTCCCCGGAATAGAAAAGGAATTCGACGATATTGCAATAAGCGCACTGTCATCTCCGCAGGTCCTTTGCCACAGGGATTTCCAGTCACAAAACATAATGTTGAAAGACGGGAGAATAAGAATAGTTGACTTCCAAGGCGCACGAATGGGACCACTCGGATACGATTTGATGTCTTTATTAAGAGATGCCTATATTCAAATTTCCGAAGGAGAAATAGAATATCTTATGAGATACTACCACAGGATGATGTCCAGAGCCACCTTCGGGAAAAAGTTAAAACTTCCGTACTGCGATTTTGCGAATTTCGCAAGTTCCGCGGCATTACAAAGGAACATGCAGGCTCTAGGCGCATTCAGTTTCCTTTCGCTGGTGAAAGGCAAGAAATTCTATCTCAACCACATTCCTCGCGGGATAGCCAATTTGCGAAATTCGCTGAAGGCATATAAAAATGCTTACGGTACAGAAAGCGTCAAACAATTGTCAAAAGCATTAACAACAGTTTGCTCTAAGTTGCATTCGAAGAATCTCTGAATGCGAGCCGACGTTACTTGCCGAAGACTATTTCACGGCACGTGGAAGACAGATTATTTGGAGGCTTTCTGTCAAAGAAAACAGTGTCGAAATCGCATAATTCCGCGAATTTGAACAAGCCTATATGATTGAATTTAGAGCCATCTAGCAGCAGGTATTTACGTTTTGACAGTGACAGAACCTTCTCCAAAAAATCACCATGGCCCTCATGATAAGTTGTAACTCCGCTCTTGGTCGCACCAACAGCGGACAAAAACGCCTTGCCGATCTGTAGACGTTGTAATCCTTCTATCGCCCCCCTGCCAAGCAATGAATTTAGGTGGGAATTATAATTCCCGCCCAATCCGAGCAAAACGAACTGAGGAGGAAAAAGACAGAATTCTTGAATGATGTGAACAGAATTAGTTATAATAGTCAAACTTGCCAATTTCAATTTTTGTATTTTTCTTGCCAAAAAGAATGCTGTAGTAGAAGAATCCAAGAAGATGATATCATCATTTTCGATGTATGGCAAAGCCAGTTCAGCGAGGATCTCTTTTTGTGAGACATTCTTTTTTATCCTGTCCAAAATATGGGAATTAACCGGAAAAACAGCGTCATCTTTTGGCATCAAGGTAACGCCTCCGCTAACCTTCCGAATTAATTTTTTCTTGGCTAATTCGGAAATATCACGATGGATTGTGGCTGGCGAAACTTTGAAACGCTTCATTAGATTAACAGTAGAGCAATACTTTTGCTCTTTGAGGTAATCCATTATTCTTAGCGCTCGTATCGTACTCATCGTAAAATAAAATATCCCAATAAAAGTTTGCTAACTGACTAGAAAATAATTCCCCTAACCTATATTTTGAATTTCGGAAAACTTCTGAAAACTCTTCCAGTTACCATTAACCTACGCTATAAACATGAGGAATTCAAGATCACCTAGCGCGTTCTGAGTTGGAATAAATCAAGTTTTTGCTCTCGATTGCTTTGGCGAAATCACATTCTTCTAGCAAATTGGTTTAAAGATGATATAACAATTGAATCAAATTAATCTTGTCGTAAACAGATTTGAATTCTCATGAGAAAAATCTGTTTGAGGCCTGTTTTATCGGCATTCTCCTTCTCCCTCCCCGTGGTGGCCAGGTCCCCTTACGCCACTTGAGCCATGGTGGGATAAATCGGGGTCGGGGTCGCTTCCGGTATCGAGAAATGAATTCATTCGATTACGACGGGTGGATGCCGACCCCGATCCCGAATTGTGTATCCGATAGCTCAAAGAGCGAGGAGAGACCTTGATGGAATTATTTGGAACAGCAATAGACTCAAACAAATGAAATTTAGGCTCACATATATAAGATATTATAAAAAATCACGGATTTATGCATAATTTTTCTTTTTTTTCTCAAATTATCTCTTTTTATTATCAAATAATCTCTTTTTCAGTTTGATAAATTATCTTTATTGCAATATTATTAGTCCCAGTTATTTTAAGACTAACGGGCAAGTTTTTTAGCTATTAATCCAATTTCGGACAAATAATGCATAAACCGCATAAATATGATATTATCGGTCTTGGTTTTTGTGGCTTAGACTATCTATGCCTGACACCATATATCCCGGCAGACGATAAAGTTGAGGCTCTGGCAACTTTAATACAAGGTGGAGGACCTGCCGCAACGGCGATATTTACGGCGGCAAGACTTGGGGCAAGAACCGCTTTCTTAGGATCAACTGGCGATGATGAACGCGGCAAATCCATTATTTCCGGATTGCATAACGGTGGAGTGGACACTCGTTGCATAGCGATTCGTCCCGGTTCAGAATCTCCATCAGCGTTTTGTTGGATAGAGAAATCGACCGGTTGCCGCAGCATTGTTTGGAATCGTGGTGGGGTCAGACCAATCGAGCCGCAAGAGATTGACGTTGAAGTAATTAAGTCTGCAAAATTGCTACATCTCGATGGCCATCAGACGAAGGCGGCTATTCATTGCGCGCAAATTGCCAGGGATAATGGCGTGATTGTTGCGATAGACGCAGGGACTATCGTACCCGGGATTGAGAAACTTTTGGAGATGGCAAACATAATCATTGCGTCGAAAAAATTCGCGGAACGTTTTGTGGGCGAATCTGATCCAGAAAAATCCGCGAAAAAATTATTTGGCGCATCTAACTACTTTTCAGCGGTGACAATTGGTTCGGAAGGAAGCATAGGTTTTGACGGGAATCATGTCTTTAGACAATCTGCATTTAATTTAGAAGTGGTTGACACAACTGGAGCTGGAGATGTGTTTCACGGGGCGTTTGCCTACAAATATGTTAACGGTGGCGATTGGCAGGCATGTTTGCGTTTCGCGGCAGCAGTGGCGGCCTTGAAATGTACAAAACTCGGTGGACGTACCGGAATTCCTTCATTATCGGAAGCAGAAAAATATTTAAAGGAGCATGAATAAATGAAAAAGTTGAAAGTTGGATATCTGTCATTAGTAAAGGGCAGCTGGATAAATGACAGGCTTGAAGGTGAACGGAAAAAGGCTTTGAAGGCGCTCTCAAAACTTGACGTGGAGCTCTTTGATTGCGGCTTGCTTATTCAAAGTGAAGTTGAGGCTGAAGAGGTTTACCGTAAATTCGAAGAGGTCCGGATTGATGTCATCCTCGCCCATTTCATCACTTTTTCTCTTGGAACAATTGTTCCTAGTATGGCGGTCAAACTCAGGAAGCCGGTAATTTTCTGGTCAGAACCCGAACCTCCAATGGAAGGCGGTCGTATTGCAGCGAATAGTTTTTGCGCCACTAACATGAATGCCCATGCGCTTTGGAAGATGAATCTCAAATACAGCTTGGTCTACGGTCATTCTGATACCGCAATACCGGAACTTGCGAGACAATTCAAGGTGCTCGAATGTGTTAAGATGTTGTCAAATGTAAGGATTGGTTCTCTTGGTGGACGAGTTCCCGGCTTCTATACTTCGAATTTCAATGAACTGGCTATGCGTGAGAAGTTTGGTGCCGAAGTTGAAGGAATAACATTGTTGGAACTGGTTAAAGTTGCAGAATCAATAAAAGGAAAAGAGCTTGCCGATGCCGTCAAGAAGATCAAAGGCGATAGCAAATGCCTAGTCTCCGAAGATGAATTGAACAAGGGTGCTGCGCTGTTTGTTGCTTTCCAGAAGCTGACAAAAAAATACCGCCTGGACGCATGGACCGCACGTTGTTGGCCAGAATTTGGTGAGTTCTACGGAATTGGGATTTGCCATATTCTCGGTTGTATGACGAATAGCGGCGTGCCGGTTGCTTGTGAAGGAGATGTTTACGGAGCTATTGCGATGATGATGGTTAAATCTCTGAGCGGTTCTGACGCGTTTTTCTGTGATTTGATATCTTTCGATAAGTCCGCTGGCACGGGATTGTTCTGGCATTGCGGTGCCGCTCCGGTATCTTTGTGCAAAACCGGATGCACGCCCGAATTGCGCAAGCACTCAATAATAGACGGAGGCGATAAAAAAGGAATTGCAGCGGAATTTCCTATAAAAAAAGGTCCTGTTACGATAATTCGTGTCGGCGAATCAAGGAATGGAAACGCTTACCGGCTTTTATCTATCAGCGGCGAAGGAATTGAAACCGCGCAGATGCTTCATGGCACTCCTCTGACAGTGAAGTTCAAACGTCCGGTTGAGGAGCTGGTTGGGAAACTGATTGACAGCGGATTCGAACATCATTACGTGCTCTGTCATGGAGACATTTCAAAAGAGCTGCGGCATTTTGCGAAATTGTTAGATTTAGATGTCATCGAACTATAAATAAAGAAAAGTTTTTAACTTAGGAGTCCATCAATGGAATATCTGAAACATTATCAACCTAAAAACGGTTTTACTAAAATTTCCACCATTGGGGATGGGGATCTAAAGCTGACTGAATTCGGTATTATCAATCTTAAAAAAGGCGATGAATATAAAGATAAAACCGGCAAGAGCGAAGTAGTACTGATTGTTCTCGGAGGCAAATGTTCGGTGTCTGGTGACGGATTCAATTTCGAATCGGTCGGGGGACGTGCCAATGTATTTTCAGGTAAACCCCATTCAGTCTATATTCCGTGTGGTAGAAATTATAAAATCAACGGCACAACGGACGTTGAAATTGCTTGGACGGCTTCTCCATCCGAGTTAAAAATAGAACCTTACATGATTTCTCCGGAACAAGTGAAGGACGTCCATCTTGGAAAAGAGAATTATCAGCGTGATGCCTATCTTATTCTAACTGAGGAATTCCAATCCAGCCACCTATTTATAGGTGAAGCGTTTGTTCCTTCTGGAAATCACGCCAGTTATCCTCCTCATCGTCATGATTTTGACAATTTGCCAGTTGAAGTTGACATGGAGGAAGTTTATTTATTCCGTTTCAATCCTCCGCAGGGATATGGTATACAAAAGATTTATACGGATGACAGGAAAATTGATTTTACATGTACCGTAAAAGAGAATGACACAACATTGATTCCGCGTGGATATCACCCTGTAATCAATGCGCCCGGCTATACCATGTATTATCTTTGGATAATGGCCGGCAGAAATAACAGAAAATTCTTGTCGGTGGTAGACCCTGAACACAAATGGATGACAGGAAAATGATTAAAGATCTGCTATTAGGAATAGATTTTGGAACTGGCGGTTGCAAGGTTACTATCATTGACTCCGCTGGGAATCTGATTGATTCCATTTCTGGCGAATACCATACAAGTCACCCGAAACCCGGATACGCTGAACAGAATCCATCAGATTGGTATGCCACGATGTGCGCAGTAATAAGAAAATTAAACAAACGCGAACGAATCGGGGCAATTTCTCTTGACAGCTATACTCACGGCGCAGTCCTTCTAGATGAAAAAATGCAAGTGATACGCCCAACGATAATATGGACAGATCAACGTAGCGTGAAAGAATGTGAATTCCTAAGGAAAAAACATTTTGATTTAATTTTCAATACGGCTTATCAGGCGCCGACTCCAACATGGACATTGCCACAGATGCTTTGGCTGAAAAATAATGAACCTGATAATTTCGCCAAAATCAGACATATTTCATTCGTCAAAGATTACGTTCGCTATCTGCTGACAGGTGAGCTGTCCTGCGACTGCATAGAATCCCAGGGGACATTATTTTGGGATATGAAAAAATCTTGCTGGTCCGAAGAACTTTGTGGATTGGCAAATATACCTCTCAGAGCATTGCCTCGTATTGGGAAACCCACTGATGTGGCAGGCAAGCTCACAGCGAAAGCCGCCTCCGAAACCGGGCTGACAAAAGATATCGCGATCATAATGGGAGCAAGTGATGTGTCAGTGGAAGGTTATGCTTCAGGGGCCGTAGAGCCCGGACAATGCATTCTCAAACTGGCGACCGCCGGCAATGTGAACGTAATTACATCGAAAGCCCATCCGCATCCCGAAACGCTGACATATTCTCATGTCGTGCCGGGATTGTGGTACACGATTACAGCTACGAATGCCGCGGCTATTTGCCAAAGATGGTTCAGGGACAACTGCTGCGCTCCCGGCACAAATTATCAGGAGATTAACGATCTTGCCTCCAAATCGCCACTGGGTAGCAATGGAGTATTTTTCCATCCTTATCTGATGGGAGAGCGTTCTCCGTATTGGGATCCGTACTTGCGAGGAGGCTTCACTGGTCTTTCCATGTCATCTGGCAGAGCTGACATGTCAAGGGCTTTGCTCGAAGGAGTGGCATTCTCGCTTCGCGACTGTTATAGGACCATAGAGAAAACGGGATTGCGAACGCATGAGTTCATACTGATTGGCGGCGGAGCCAAGAGCAAACTTTGGAGTCAGATAATTTGCGACGTGTTCAATGCGAATGTAAAGTGTCCGACAATCTGTGACGCATCTTTTGGCAGCGCGTTGTTGGCTGGCGTAGGTATTGGGGTTTTCAAAGATGAGGTTTCCGCCGTAAGACAATGTCTTAAGTTTGAACGTTCGTATGCGCCAGACTCCGGCAATGCGGAACTTTACGCAAAACAATTTGGGAATTACAGAAAGATACATGATGTATTGTCGGATGTTTATACTAATATGAATAAAAAATAACGCAGAAAATATCCTGTGGAATGTTTCAATAACGGTTAAAAATAGGAACTTAAATTTATGCCAAAAGTAGTATTGATTGGAGCCGGAGGTGTAATATTCGCGCAAAATTTCATCAAGGATATCTTGATCAGAGAGGCCTTGAGGGACAGTGAAATAGCATTGATGGATATTGACGCGGGAAGATTGGGAAACGCTGTGTCTTTCGCAAAGAAGATCGGTGAAAAACTTGGAGTCAGTCCCAAAATCAGCTCTTCAACCGATCTGCGAACTTCGCTGAAAAGGGCGGACTATGTTATCACCATTTTCAGAGTAGGAACGCTTGAACATCAGAGAATGGAATACGAAATACCACGTAAATATGGAGTTGACCAAGTAGTAGGCGACAGCATGGGACCGGGCGGAATGTTCCGCGGATTACGGACACTGAAAGCATTATTTGAGGTGCTAGACAAAATGGAAGAGATATGCCCAGATGCCTACCTCTTCAACTATGTCAATCCGATGTCGCTCAATACAATTGCATTAAATCGCCGTGCCAGATCGGTTAAGACGATAGGGCTTTGTCACAGTGTTCCACACACGGCTTCGCAACTCGCCGGATATATCGGTGTTGACAAAAATAAGGTCAGATATCAGGTGGCGGGTATTAACCACCAGGCATTTTTCCTTAAGTTTGAAGCTGATGGTCATGACGCGTATCCGCAATTAAGAGATGCAATGTCCAAACCGGAAATATACAAGAAGGACAAAGTTCGTTTCGAACTCTTCCGCCATTTCGGATATTTTCCTACTGAATCAAGCGGTCACGGAAGCGAATACATTCCATACATAAGAAAAAGAAAAGATTTGATCGAGAAATTTTGCAGTCTGGAGCCGGATTCCGGCAAAGCTTACAGCATGAACACTGGCACATCTGGCGCCGCATTGAAAGCATGCGTCGAACTGCAAAAGAACAATGAAAAGGAAATAACAGAACTACTGTCAGGCAAAAAGGAATTCGATATAAATCCAAGCGATGAATACGCCGTCCAGATCATCAACGCGATAGAAACAAATGCGGCACTGTCGGCAAATCTCAACGTGATTAACCACGGCCTGATAGATACTTTGCCTCCGGAATCTTGTGTCGAGGTTCCATGTCTGGTGGACGGAGCCGGGATAACTCCTTGCAAGATCGAGAACTACCCGGAACAATTGGCGGGGCTGAACCGAGGAATGATCAATTTCCAAATGATGGGGGCTGAAGGCGCAGTCTCCTTTGATAAACGCAAAATTTTCCAAGCCATCGCGTTAGACCCTTTGACTGCGGCAGTGTGTTCTCTAGATGAAATCGAAGATATGACGAATGAACTTTTTGCATCATTGCGCGACCAGATAGATCCAAAATTTTTCCAAAAATAAACATAGAAACAAATAACTTAAAGGACATGACTATGAGTTCGAAGAAAGAGAATTATCTTTTGTCCATGATCCACAGCGAACTTGCTGATGCTGTTGGTCGGGACTACGTCTCCTGCAATGCGGCTGATCAGCTTGGGCACTCGATCGATTACTACTGGATCCCAGAAATGTGGCATTCCCACGGCCGCGAAAATCCAAAACCCGAGTTCGTCGTTCATCCGGGTTCCACGGAAGAAGTCGTAAAAGTAATGAAAATCGCGAACAACTACAAGATCCCAGTCACTCCATGGGGCGGCGGATCTGGCTCCCAAGGCGGAGCGCTACCGATATATGGAGGGATAATCCTTGACACCAAGAGGATGAACAAAATTATATCTATCGACAGCGAATCTCTAAGCGTAACTGTCGAGACTGGCATAAACACCCAACATCTTGAATGGGAAATAGAAAAAGCCGGATATTCAACAATGCATTTCCCCGCCTCAATCGCGTGCGCTACGCTTGGTGGATTCATTGCCCACCGCGGAACCGGCGTGCTGTCCACTAAATATGGAAAGATCGAGGATATGGTAATGTCTCTGGAAGTTGTTTCTCCCACAGGAGAAGTTATAAACACATTGCCAGTACCACGCCATGCATCCGGTCCAGATCTAACCATGCTTTACCTCGGAAGCGAAGGCACCTTAGGGGTGATGACAAAAGCTACACTTAAAATCCATCCTATTCCGGAGACTCGGAAGTTTCACGCATTTTTGTTTAAGAACATGCACGAAGCGATTCAAGCCGGCGCAAACATCATGCGCAATCGACTTCATCCCTGTGTTATACGTCTATATGATGAAGCTGAGACGGCCCGACTTATCAAGCGCGTTCTCGGAATAGATAAACAGGGAGCATATCTTGTATTCGGATTCGATGGTCCTGAAAAAATAGTTGACATCGAACTCAAAATGGCCTGTGACATCTGCCGCAAACAGGAACACGAGGATCTTGGGACTGAAATGGGACAGGCCTGGTGGGATCATCGTTATAAATTCTTTTATCCCCCATATATGTTCCACCTGCCTCAGGCGTTTGGCACACTTGACACTGTTGCGACGTTCGCAAATATAGAGAAAGTTTACTGGGCAATGAAGAATACGGTAAATGAGAATTTCCCGGAAGCTACTTTCATCGGACATTATTCTCATTGGTATGAATGGGGTTGCATGCTTTACGCCAGATTCATCGTGGACAATCCTCCGCAGGATCCTCAGGAAGCAACTCTCTATTACAATCGTATTTGGGATCTCGCGATCAGGGCCGCAATCCGGGAAGGCGGAGTTATCAATGAACACCATGGCGTTGGACTTAAACTCGGACGGCTGATGAAAGATCTCTACGGGGGACCGTCGTTCAATGTCCTAGAGCAAATCAAGTGCGTATTAGATCCTAACAACATAATGAACCCAGGTAAAATGGGTTTCAAAGGAGTCTGAAATCATGAATCATTTTGAACAATTCACAGATACTATCCACGCCTGCCGCTTCTGCTTCATGTGCCGTCATCTTTCACCGGTCGGGAATGTCAGCTTCCGCGAATCAGATACGCCAAGAGGCAGGGCGCTGATAGCCAGTAAGCTTGCCGTCGATATGGGTAAATCTAATCCGGACTATGTTGATGTATTCTACCGTGCTGAACTCTCCGCCGCCAATCGTCACCATTGCGTCAGTCACTACGATGAAGCCGGGCTGATCTTGGCCGCGCGCAGAGCTTTCGTGGATGCTGGGCTTGTGCCAGATTCGATAAAAAAGATTGCCGCAGAGCTTGCCTCAGTGGATTTCAAGGTAGAAGGCAAGGGCGATTCAATTTACTTTGTAGATCCATATGGTAGCCGCGACTTGGCTCCGCAGAATTGCGCCATCATCACCGGAGGCGATGCAGGTAGAGCGTTA
>CAZXAC010000048.1:0-14424 GCA_964638335.1 uncultured Lentisphaera sp.
CAAGATCCGGCATCAGCAATCGCTTCAATCTCGGCGTGTGGTCCACCAATAACACGATGCCATCCTCGTCCAACAATCGCCCCATTTTTTACGATCAGAGCTCCAACCATAGGATTGGGACTTACGTTTCCTTCTCCCTTGAGGGCGAGACGGAGAGCAAGATGCATGTATTTTTCATCAGATTTCATATCCGAAGAAATATATATCCGACTAATTTCGAAACAAGCCACGTCCGGAAGAATAAGCCGCTTATTTCATGAGATAGCGCCATTTAAGCATAACACTGGATTTCCATGCGTAATCTTTATAAAAACCCAAGATCTTTTCTGCTTTTTTGAATGTATGTCAGTTTAATGCTATATTAATCGGATTAGTTAAATCTCAATAAAAGGGGATTCCATAATGAGAACAATTTTATGTCTGATATCGTTGTCATGCGTGATATTAAGCGGATGCGCTACAGGGCTTCATCCAGAAATAGTCGATCAAATGATTGATAATTCAGCATATAAGGGCGACCCCAAAGCGCAGCCAAACGCGAACAAGGGAAAAACCGCGGTATGGATGAATATCGAAACCATGAATTCAGAATGTCAACTTGAACAAAAATGGAAATGGAATAAAAGCGACCTTGACATAGTCACCTCATACCTGAAAACCTTCGGACAACAGGGTAAATTTACGCCATATTACTTCGTAAAAACCAGCGAGCTTGAAGCGAGAAACACCGAAGCTTTTTTAAAAGGGATTCCCGAGGGAACCGAATCGGCAATTGTCATAAGAACCATCGTAAAGGTGGATAGATACTTCAATCCAGCTGCAATACTTGACCTTACCATAATAGGAGCTTACTGGTTCCCGGGCTCAAACAGGGATGCTTTCGCAAAAACCAGAATAGAAGTCATAAACACCAAGACCAAAGCTCTGATATCTTCTGCTGAAGGAGAAGGAACGGCAAAGATAAGCAAACCATCCTTCCTGATAGACACTGAAGAAGCAGTGTCTTTGGCAAAATCAGAAAGTCTTAGGGACGCCATGAGGGATCTCTTCAAGAAACTGTCCGCTAGACAGAAACTGTGGATGACTGAAGAATCCGAATAAGTTTCCCCTGAATCATCGATTGGGCTTTTTCTTCCACCACATGTGCTCTACGGTTCTGCCTTCGGACAACCATCTCATCTCGAAATCGCTTTTGATCCCATCAAGGTCTTCCGAGTGAAGAATAAAATCATGTTCGCTCTTCATAACTCTATCAACAGTGTTGCAATATGGCATATCATCTGAGGAGAAATGAAATACCCCGCCTGGCCTCAGTTTTCTAGCGACAGTTGCGACAAATTCCGACGAAAATAGGCGATGAAAACGATGCTTTTTTTTGGGCCATGGATCTGGACACAAGAGATGAATCCTCTCAAGTGATGATTCCGGAAGCATTACATCGAGAAAGAAGTACGCATCCGATTCGATAATTATGACATTGTCAAGGCTCATCTCCACAGTTCTCCTAAGCAGCTTATTCAGCCTGCCGATCATAGCATCAACCGCCAATATGGTCCTGTCAGGAAATTTTTCTGCCAACCTGACCGTAAACGATCCTTCTCCGCAGCCGAGGTCCAACTCAAATTTAGTATTCGGATCAAGCCCTAAAACGGAATAAGAAGCCTTCAAGAGACCACTACTTTTTTTCAATAAATTCATATGGCTCCACCAATGCAATCCTTGCAGTTTCATTTAATTACACGATATTTATACATTCATGAACTCGAAAATTCTACATATATTGAAGGAAATCACAAGTCTGTTTGCGTATAGCAAAGACAATAGACTCATACTGCCTAAAATCGTTGGAATACTTGCCAGAAATCTCGAATGCGAAGTTTGCTCCATATACGCCTACGAAAAAGAGAAGGACCGCCTGGTCCTAGCGGCAACACACGGACTCAACCAAGACATAATCGGCAAGTTCAGCCTTAAACCCTCCGAAGGCATAACAGGGCACGCATTCTCAGAAAACCAAATAATAAACGTGGCCAATTCAAAAGAAGACAATCGCTTTATGCCAGCGAAAAATTCAGGAGAAGAAAAATATAAAAGCATGCTTTCGTGCCCTCTAGTCGTCGGCGGCAGAAGATATGGAGTAATAAACCTCCAGTCCTCATCCAGCACGGCATTCGATGACGATATAATCGAAATCATAAAATCCCTCTCAGTGCAAGTCGCCAATATAATAGAAAGCTCCAAGATATTTTCTTCAATATCCGTATCCGAATTTGAAAAAAAATCCTCTTCCGCGCATGACCTACCGCTGAATGTCCTGAAAGGAACCCCCGCGAATCAAGGCTTGGCCGTGGGAAGAATAATTTTTTTGGACAGGACCGACGAAATCCTCGACATTCCGCAGGAAAATCACAAGTCCGAATCAAAGGAGCTACTCATATTGGAACATGCCCTCAAGAGAGCAAAAGCGGAAACTTCCGAAATGGGAGAAAGAGCTTTGGAAATGATATCCGAAGCTGATGCTTCAATATTCAGCGTACACCTTCTCTTTCTCGATGATAAAACACTAATAGGCAACATAAAAAAATTGATAAGCGAAGGTTTTACCGCGGAATACTCCGTCAAAAAAGTCTGCGACGAATATCTCTCCAAATTCGAAAAGATGGATTCCGAAATATTCAGGGAAAAGGCCGCCGACCTGAAGGATGTAATGATACATCTTATCAAGGAAGTGAGGAAAATAAAGGGCGATTTTTCGGAAAAAAGGAAGACTCCACAAGGAGAAGAAAAATACATAATAGCAGCTCATGAACTGCTTCCATCTGATATACTGCGCATACCAATATCAAATGTGTCCGGTTATATATCAGAAATGGGCGGAGTAACAGCCCACTTTGCGATTCTCGCAAGAGCCCTCAATATTCCCGCGATGATGGGAGTAAAAAGCTTTTCTTCCCTTAGAGAAAATGAAAAAGTAATCCTAGATTGCTATGCCGGAAACATATATTTAAATCCGGATAAGAATACAGAGGAAAAATTTTCCGAAGTAATCAGATCGAAATCCGGAAACGAAATAAAAAGAGACGCTGAAGCGGCAATGACATCGGACGGAAAACACATATCAGTAATGGCAAATCTATCCCTCGTAAGCGAATTGCCTTTAGTAATCACATCCGGAGCGGACGGAGTTGGTCTTTACCGCACTGAATTCATATACATGATCCGAGATTATCCACCCTCGGAGGAAAACCAGATTGCGATATACTCCAAAATATCTTCCGAGTGCCCAAACGGCACACTTACTTTTAGAATTCTAGATGTCGGATCGGATAAACCGCTCCCATATCTGAATTTTGCCAGAGAAAATAACCCTTCCATGGGATACAGGGGAATCAGAATCATTGAAGAAAATGAGGATATCTTCAGAACTCAGATATCGGCAATATTAAGAGCTTCAAAGTGCGAGAAGACCAGAATTCTCGTCCCAATGGCATCATCACTTGAACAAATAAGGAAAGTAAAAAAAATACTTTCAGATACATCCAAATCTCTCTCTTCGAGAGGAATTCCACACGCAAAAAAAATAGAATTAGGAATAATGATAGAAATCCCTTCCGTAGTTTATTCTCTGGATCTCCTGATCCCCGAAATAGATTTTGCCAGCATAGGCTCAAATGATATGATGCAATTTTTCTTCGCGACGGATAGAACGAACGAAAAAATTTCCCCACTTGCCTCATTCCACGATCCTTCATTCCTTAAACTAGTAAAAAATTGCGGAGAAGCCTTCTCCAAGTCTCAAAAGAAACTTAGCATATGCGGGGAAATAGCCTCCGATCGCTTATCAATACCTCTTCTGATCGGAGCGGGAATAAATGAACTTAGCGTGATATCAAGAGCTGTTTGTGATACAAAGCAGATGGTACGGGCAATATCCGAGAAAAGAGCTCGTGCCCTTCTCGCTAAATGCATCAAATGCGAAAATGCGTCGGAAGCCAAGGAACTCTGCGCAGAATTCGTCGACCGACTCTGACAAAAGACAAGCCTGTCAGCATGCTAAAACACGAGGATTCTAAAAAATGAAGGACCGAATTAGATCCATCAAGCTGAGAAGATTTTTGGCAGTACTTTTTTTCTCCGCATGCTTATGCGCCCTCATAGCATACAACGCCATGAGACCATCTCAGGAGGACAAAGATTTGAATACCCTCCGCGAGGCAATGTCTTCCGGCGCAAGAGACATGCCCGCTGAACAGAGAAATGAGATGAGGAGGATTTTTGAGAAACTAAGCCCCGAAAGCAAAGACAAGCTCGCAAGAGAATTCCTTAGAGAACAACTCAGAATAATGCGCGAGGAGACAGCCTCCATGAGCGAAGAGGAAAAAATACAAGGAGTCGAAACTGCAGTAAAGGAATTTAGAGAACAATTTTCTAAAATACCAGAATCCGAAAAGATAAAGATAAAAGAACGAATCAATACCCCCGAAGCGAAAGAACAGTTCAAAATGACTATGGAGCTTTATTCCACTGAATTCACTGCCAAAGAAAGAGAGCTCCTTGATCCACTGGTGTATGAAGTTATGGAGGCGATAAACTCGCTATGATGGCAAGAGAAATACAAAAAATTCCTTTATTCACGTTGGTGGAGCTTCTTGTAGTAATAGCGATTATAGCAACACTTATCGGATTGAGTTTCCCGGTATTGAAAAATGTAAGGGAGAAAGGTAAGAAATCGTCATGTATCAACAATCTACGCCAAATAGGCATATCGGTAAACCTATACGCATCCAACAATCAGGACTACCTGCCTATATGCGCAAGAGTAGGCATCGGCCCTGAAGATCCATTCTCGATGTCAAATGTGCTCGACACGCAGAGCAAAAAAATTTTCAATTGTCCCGGAGACACCATCGAATCATATGAAGGAAAAACTCACTTCGCCAAATATGGTTCAAGTTATGAATGGAATACTTTCATGAACGGCAGAAAAATAGACAAGACCGGAATTGGCATTCAAAATGTGAATTTGCGAACACCGCTCGCTGGTGACGCCGAAAATTTCCACGGCAAACTCAGTAGAAATTACATGTACCCTGACGGAAGTATTGAAGGCTCCCTAAAAATACTGATTGAGTGAGATGTCTATATCCCACAACCCATGGTCCAAAGATAGTGAAAACCGGGTTTCAACGAGGATGCCGCGCCTTCCAAAGCCCCAATATTTATAAGCGAAACGCTGCTACCGCTTCTTATTTGAGAGCGATTGTATATGTTGTCGTTCGGATAATTTTTTCGCCTATATACCACAAGTTGCGCGTTATTTGAAAGACCAGAATCCTTCCTGCACATGGCCACGGCATCGCTCGGATAACAAACCTCATCTATCAAGCCAATTTGCTTCGCCTCTTCTGCAAGGAACACTCTCGCAGTTTTAACCTTCTCCAAATTCTCATTACTTATCTTTCTATGTTTGGCAACCATTTTATAAAAATGAGAATTTAGACTCCCAACCATTTCCGCAAACAATTTTTCCTCCGCTTCGCTGTCCTTCCTGAATGGAGACCCCATGTCTTTATTCTCTCCAGACTTACTGACCTGCACGTCAACCCCTATTTTTCCCATCAAGCCATCAAACTTGGGTCTTATGAACACAACCCCTACCGATCCTGTCACCGTAGTTGGCTGCGCTACAATTTTGTCCGCCGGCAGAGCAATCATGTATCCACCCGACGCTGCCACATCCATCATCATAGCGATGACTCTCACCTTTTTGCGTTCCTTAAACATTGATATTTCGTGGTATATCAAGTCTGAAGCTGTCGTCGCTCCTCCAGGAGAATCTATTTTTAAGATAACAGCTTTCACGGCTGGATCTCTTGATGCTTTTTCGAGCTGGGCTACAACCTCCTCGACCATGCTCGGAGATTCTCCGACCAGTTGAAACCCTGGAGAATTTGAAATGATTCCGTCTATGTTTAAAAGCAGAATTTTCTGAGAGGAATCCCCGCCTTCAAGCACGAATTCACCAAGAGGATCTGTCTTATCCATAAGGAAGTTTAACTTAACCGACATGCATCCAGCCAGTAAAAACACTGAGAATATGAAAACCTGCATTGTTCTTATCATTTTTAGCTCCTAAATTTTTGTTGTCCTTAGTTCAGCCTAATCTACTTCTTGCGCCGGAATAAGCAAAAAACTGAATCGTATAAAAGATAAGAACTTCCTATCAAATTTTTTCTTTTATAGATTTCCGGTCGCACGTCAAAAATCTTTTCTTCTACGTAATTCTGACTAAAAAATTCATTCTCCATAAGTTTTTGAGCCTCAAATCCCCTCGCCACAACCCAGTCAGGCTTCAAAATTGCCACAGCGGACACAAAATTGGCATTCCGATTTTTAACCGCCTCAACGACCGAAGGAGACACAAGCCCCGGCCAGTCTAGAATCCTTAATCCGCTGTAATATCCTATATATCCAATACATTCCATATATGCGGTTTCCTCTGGAGACGCCGCCTTGCTACTAAGCCATTCTCCGATCGCCTGCCTATTCCCCTTCTCTATGATTTCCATCTGTGCTTTCATCCTTAATGACTCCAGAATTAAAAGCACGAAAACACAGATCAACAAAGATGCGAAAATCGCAACTCGAAAAACTAAACGCAGATTGAGCCTTTCAGACAACTTGATTACGGCGTAACCTATAACTGGAATCCCTATTATTGAAAGCGGGGGGAAATACCACGGAAATGGGAACCACATCCACGAAAAATAACACAAGATAATAAAGAAAAAAAACGACATAAATCTGACAGTCCTGTCAATCTTTCCTGGAATAATAAAAAGCAAAACAGCTGCCAAGCCGCAAACGAAAGAAAAAACTCCTATCGCAAATGGAAACGGTCCAAAATGAGGATATGCCGGCGCATAAACCCATCCTACAACGGTCGGCAAATTCTGGAATAAAAGAATTATCGATGAAATAACCTCATGCCCTTGCGATTGAGCTCCCTTTGCTATAACGGTGTGAGGCACTGGTGAGCCGTAATAAATCCAAGCCCACACGAACCATGGGAGGTATATGAGCGCACATATTACGGCAGCTTTAAGGAAAAGCTTTACCTGCGATTTTCGCGAAACATAATTCAAAAATAGAAGAGATGATATTATAAAAGCCCCGATATAAACACATGAATCGGGCCTAGTCCACATAAGCCCAGCCCAAGCTAAGCCCATCTGCAAATACTTTCCATCCATACCTGACACAACAATATAAATCATCCAAGAGATGAAAAACAACATAAGGGCAGTCTCCATTCCATTTACCGCAAACATCAGCCCCTTGGGATCAAGCATATAGAACAATACGCAAAAATACGTTGCGAAAGCAAAATCCTTGAACAATATCTCCGATGACTTGATCATAAAATAAGCGCCGGCTACAAATGCTGGTACCGCAAAAAGAATCCTGAAAAGCCATATCGCGCCAAGGTCTGATCCTGTAACAAGATAAGTCAGAGCCGGCAGCAGAACTCCCAACGGAGAAGTGAATCCATGAACCCTTTGCCCGGGGTTGTACACAAGCCCCCTACCCTCAACGAGATTCCTGCTGAACTTAAATGTTATGAAATAATCCTCCCATATGTGCCCCGTGTAGAAAACATATATCAAGGGAATTATCCCAGACAATATCAGAATCAAGATTTTATGCCATCTTTTCAAAATATTTCCTTGCTCTTGCGTCTCATGAAATTTTTTATGCTTGAGCAGAATGGAGGCTTGAGAATTCCCTTTTCGGTTATTATCCCATCAATCAGTTCCCCCGGCGTAACATCAAAAGCCGGGTTGTAAACATCTACTTTGTCCGGCGAAATTCGCAACCCATTTAATGTAGTTATCTCATCAGGATTTCTCTGTTCTATCGGTATTTGGGATCCATCTTCGAGAGAGATATCTATTGTGGAATACGGAGCGGCAACATAGAAAGGAATATTATGGTGTTTTGCGAGAATCGCAACGCCATAGGTTCCAATCTTGTTGGCAGTGTCACCATTTGCAGCTATCCTGTCAGCCCCCACGATTACGAGCTGAACCTTTCCTTCTCTCATCACCTGCGCCGCCATATTATCGCATATCGTCACCACCTTCACTCCGGCCTTCCGCAACTCCCAAGCCGTAAGCCGCGCGCCCTGCAGCAACGGACGCGTCTCATCGGAATATACCGTAATTGTAAGCCCTTTTTCCTTCGCGGCATAAATCGGAGAAAGGGCTGTTCCAAAATCCCCCGTAGCCAGAGCCCCCGCATTGCAGTGTGTCAGGACTCCGCATCCGTCTTTCAAAAGCCTAACGCCATTCTCTCCTATCGCCCTGCACATTGATATATCTTCTTCCAGTATCGAAAGAGCTTCCAACAAAAGCATCATCTTCAAATTCCCAACGGAGTTCTCATCAGAAATCTCTAGCTTCACGCAGCAGCGCTTCAAAGCCCAGGAAAGATTCACCGCCGTGGGACGGGATGAATTCAGGCGATCCGACGACGACGACAGTTCTTCCATGAAGCGATCCCTTGTCGAAGCCTTTGATCTGCACATCACCGCAGCAAGACCGAGCGCGGCGGCGCATCCTATCGCGGGAGCCCCCCTTACCGAAAGACGTTTTATGCTCGAGTATATTTCTTCGAGCTTATCTGTCTCTATGTATTTGAGTTTCCTCGGCAAGACCGTCTGATCTATTATCCTCAGCTTGCCAGGGAGCAACCCTCTGCAGTTGCCGCTGACATCTGAAACCACCCTGCCCTTGGAATCAATCCATCTTACAGTATCAATCATATGCCTCCAAAATCAAAATTTTCATGCGGTAATAATAGCACGTTTCACCGCTAAAAACCATGCCGATTGGGAAATATTTTATCCTGTCGCCAGAACACCAAAGCCCGAGTCAGCAGTTAATTTGTGTTTGATAATTCAAAAGACTAGATTAACCTATCCCCTCATTGAGAAAACAGAAAAAACTCCCAAGGTAAAATGTGAACGAAGAAAATACATATGACTGTGCGATAATAGGAGGGGGGCTTTCCGGTATCGCCGCGGCGATAAGACTGTCTCACTTCGGAATAAAAACAGTGTTACTGGAGAAGAACGCCAATCTTGGCGGCCTTAACACTTTCTACTACAAAAATAAGATCGAAATAGACAGCGGCCTTCACGCAATGACAAATTTCTCCCAGAAAGGCGGCTCAAAACATCTTCCACTGCACAAACTTCTAAGACAGCTGCGAATCAACTACGACGAACTCAAACTGATAGAACACTTACAGTCTGAGGTCCGATTTCCTCAAAAAAGTATAGTTTTTGACAATGACTTTTCAAAGACAAAGGAATCTTTCAAAAAGAACTTTCCCCAATCCGCCGACGGCCTCGATAAGCTCTGCGAATTTATATCCAAATATGACGCCTTCTCACTCGATCAGGCAAGCACCGGGAATTCAGCGCTGAAGAAGATAAGCGAATTCATAAACGATGAAACATTGACAGGCATGATACTTCTTCCTCTCATGTATTATGGGAACTCAGAAGAAAATGACATGGACCTTTCTCAATTCATAATCATGTTCAGGAGCGTGTTCATGGAGGGCTTTTGCCGTCCCTCCGACGGAATAAGATGCGTGATAAATCTTTTAGAAAATAAACTTAAGGAAAATTCCTGCGAAATTCGCAGAAGAGCTGCCGTATCGAAGATAGTCCACGATGGGAAATTACTCAAAATTGTGCTGAGCGACGGGACTTCGCTAAATACTGTAAAAATTATCTCTTGCGCTGGAGCCAACGAAACCCTCCGCCTCTGCGATCCTACCCCTTCAATCACTAATCCAGATGGAAGAATGGCCTTCGTTGAAGCCATTTTCTGCATGAAGGATAAATTCGATACCGGAGAATACAAGAACGCATGCCTTTTCTTCAATGATAA
Organism: uncultured Lentisphaera sp.; assembly: GCA_964638335.1. Classification (GTDB taxonomy): domain Bacteria; phylum Verrucomicrobiota; class Lentisphaeria; order Victivallales; family GWF2-50-93; genus DYMC01. The sequence goes on from CAZXAC010000048.1 coordinate 9,963, forward strand.
AACCAAACTCAACTACGTAAGTCCAAAAGAGGCTTTCAACATAGAGAGCGGAGTATTATGCTGTCCACACAATTTTAAGTATCTCGAAAGCGAGAAACCGGAGAGAAAATTCCTACGCCTTACCGCCAGAGCAAACTCCCAATCTTGGATAAATGTTTCAGAAGAAAAATACTCAAAGCTAAAAGACGAATTCAGAGAAGCCGCTTTTGCGAAAATCGCAGATCTGAGCGGACTGAAAATCTCAAATGACGACGTGAGTTTCGGTGATATATTTACCCCAAGAACGATACAAAAATGGTCCGGACATTCAAATGGCGCGATATACGGCAGTCCCCACAAAATCAAAAATGGAGAAACTGAAATTAAGAACCTCTTCATCTGCGGAACAGATCAAGGCTTCCTCGGAATCACCGGCTCAATACTCAGCGGAATAAGCATCGCAAACAAATACGCGCTTAACACATAATACCCACGTACAGGAAAACCTGCGAGTATTGAAGTGTGGGAATTTCAGCGGACTTGCCCCGCATGCCCTCAAGAAGCCAAGTTGCAATTTAGCAGCTTGCCCGCCTATGGATGGAGGACTGCCCCACTCAAAGGAGCGCTTGCCCGTCCTCTGGCGGGCGGGTTTTCCCTTGTCCCTCGTAGCCCAAAAAGCGAAGTGGGACTTGTCCCTCGTAGCCCAAAAAGCGAAGTGGGACCTGTCCCTCGTAGCCCGAAGGGCGAAGTGGGAAACCCGCCGACTTGCCGTGCTGTTCTCCTCAAAGGAGCGCTTGCCCATCCTCTGGCGGGCGGGTTTTCCAACCCGCGACAAACTCCCTATGCAGGGCTTACCCGCTTGGCGGGCTACCAGTCTACCCGGGTAGACTTTAATATAAAAATTTAATAATCAATAATTTACTACTTAAAAAAAACGCGACATAATGCAGTCTAGGTTCTCAAAGCGGGACTTGCGCCCCTAGGAAAACTTATAAAAAGTCTCCTAAGATTTTGGAGGGGACGTAATATTCCCTCGCTATTCTACTTCGATTTGGAATATTCCTTGTCTAACTTGCGATCGTATTCACCCCAAACCTCTCTCAGCATTTCCCAGTCTTGCTCCTCGAAAGGTTCATGCGTGGTCTCTATTCCGCTTACGTAATAAAGACAGGGGTTGCCGATTTTTGGCTGATAGCGCATGTATTCCCGCCATGATTCCAATGAAGGCATGGGATGCTGATCCGTATGTACAAGACATCCCGGACAAACCGCCTTTGCGATTTTCGCGCGGTGGTCCATCTGATCGACAATACTCAATCTGTCGGTATAGATATCGTTTAGACGCAGCATATCTATGATGTCATCGAAATACGGATGGAAAGTTTGAGCTATGATAAGGGCATCAGGCTTGGTCTTCTTTGCTTCATCATAGAAAATCCAAAGCATCTTATGTAGCAACTCGATGCCCCATGGCGTTTCAGTTCTTCCACAAGCCGGAAAGAACCCCCTCTGTGTCGGAAGGAAATGTGTGTAGTCAAATTCAAATCCGTCTGCATCAAGTCCCTTTGGGGAGAGCAGATAACGAACTTTTTCACGCAAGCGTTTTTCGTAATCTGGATTGAAGGGATCCCCATGCCATCTTTTCGCCCATTCCAATTTGTCGTATTCCGATGGGACTCTCACCTTCTTTCTTTCGCGTTCTACGAGAGGATAGAAAACATCCGTATCGATCGAGAGATCAAAACATTTTCTTTGATTAAGAATCAGATGTTCTGAAACTGGAACCTCTTCTCCGGCGGCAAACCTATTATAGTTGAATGGAGAAACCCATAGTATTACCTTACGCCCCTTGGCGTGCTGTTGCGTATTGAATTCCTTCATATTCGGCCAGAGTTTTTCATCAACGGACAACTGACTGTCGGTCCTGAACCAGCGATTGTCAACAATTAGGATAGTCGGATCGATACCTTTTTCTTCGAGCTGTTTCAGCATTTTTTCATATACGACTCTTGTGCACAGATTTAGGCTTGATCCAGACCAGCCCTTGGACTTGTTATTGCGATAGTCTCTCCAGTGTGCTGATAGATAAACTTGTTCTCCCCAGCCACCGAATATCGGTTCTTTCCACCATCTGGGAACGTTCTTATGATCGCCTTTTTTTACAAGAGATTTGTTTCGCATATATCCTACGTATGATGACAATGCGCTGTAAAAATCCTGCCCCATTTCAAAAAATATTGTCGGGCTTTCCCATGCTCCGGAGACAGAGGTATAGCCCTCGTAGGTCAGATTCAAGCCGAAAGCTTCACCACCGTTATATTTAAATTCGAGAAACGTGTTTTTGCCCGGCTTGGCAAGCAGTCCCATACCGACACAGGTATCTTTTCCGCGCCTGCCGAGGGCGTAAAAAAAAGGAGGAGGAGAAAGCAGCCAATCGCCGCCCATGTAAAACCTGTCTCCGTTCACGCGTATTGCAGTTGATTCATAAAACGGGAATTTTCTGGTATCGGAGGAAGACACTTGCGAACTGTATACGAAATCAAATGATGGATTCGAAGATTCCATGAAATATTTTTCAGGACGATGCCACGATGATTCCCGGCTCCATCCGCAATATGTGGGGAGATAGGTGTTTTTGAGCTGTGGTTTTTCCTGCAAAAATCCTTCAAAGAAGCGAGCGTTGTCGAGGCGCCCTTTTCCGTGGACGCGATATCCGTAGAGCACTTGCTCATCGGTACAGGTAAATGTGTACTCTGCTTTTTTCCATAGAGTAGTTTCGGCATCAAACTTCACAACAACAGTCTTGGCGGATTCTTTTATTTCAGGCTGTCCTATTTTGACCAGCTCATCTATCATTTCGTCTCGGTCGCAAGCGGAAAATACCAGGAGTTCCGCGCCTATTCCATTTGAGAATTTGAGATCAACGTATCTTGGGTTCGATTGACGCCAAAACATGCGCCAAGTCTTGCCTTCAATCTTAAAATCACTCTTGCCTCGCACGACCTTCATTGTTCCTCCGTATTTTACTTCATTTTTTATAAAAAATCATTTTTTCAATTTTGATATTGCCGAATGAATATTATTGAAGAGAGCATCGAGTTTATCCGTAGGGACTGCGGAAAACGCTATCCTGAGCAAACCGGAGAGGACTATAACACCGGTTCCGTAGTTTGCAATAAGTTCCTTTCGGACATTTTCCGGATCTACGCCGATAGGTTTTACGCACATGAAATATCCGGAGTTGAAAGGCATCACTTCAAATGAATTTACGTATTGAGGGTTTTCTGATATTATTCCTTTTATTTTTTCATATCGTTTTTTTAGAACTTGCAGTTTCTGTTCTTTTTGCGCAGAATAATCTTTGTTCTGATAAGCTTTCATCAATATTGCCTGCGCGATGCCAGAACAGTTTGATATATTGCCCCTTATGACGCCGGCAGTCTTGGACTCGAGCGCCTTAAGTTGGGCGTCATTTGAATTTCTGATTCCAAAAGTGATAAACCCTACCCTGAAGCTCCATACATAGTCTTCCTTTGTAGGACCATCAAGTTTGACGGCAAGTACGTTTGGATGAATGTCACATAAGTATGAAAAGAGTGATTCCTCAAAAATTCCTTTCTCATATACCAAGCCGAAATAGGCGTCATCCATTATCACTAGAATTTTATTTCCTTTCTCCGCCGTTCGAAGCAGGGAGTCCCTTATTGCCACAGCTTCTTCCTTGGTGACAGTATATCCGGTTGGGTTGTTGGGAAAGTTCAGTAGAACAATTTTTTTGTTTCCCTTTGTCTCAGAAATTGCCTTTTCCATTCCGGAAACATTGTATCCGCCTCCGGAGAAAGTCTGATAAGTCACCAGGGAGGCGCCAAAACCATGAGAAAATATGAGATCATAGTTGTCCCAGTTCAGATCCGGCAAAACGATCTCGTCGCCTTCGTCCACAAAAAGATATCCGCACACGCTCAACGCGTGCGTAAGCGCGGAAGAGATCACCGGCATGCTTATCGCCTTGCCCTTCATAGATGGATTTTTCTTGTACAAGAGATCCTTCCATATCTCCCTTAGCTTTTGAATACCAAAACTTGGAGCATACAAAAATGCCTCAGAAGGAACATTGACGAGTTCCTCTACGCACTCAAGGCAAAGCGCGGAACCATCTTCTTCGAACGCCGTTCCTATCGTGGCGTTTATCTTGGAAGATTTTGCCTCGGCGGACTGACCCAGAATTCCCTTGAAAGGAAAGAATATTCTCCTGCCTTTTTCCGAAAGAAGCTCATAGGCGCAGTTTTGCGCCGACATCATATCCTTATTTAGACCTTCAGCCAATTCAGAGATTTTTTTCGACATTTATTCCCCTTATTATTTTCTTTTCGATTCTATTTTGTTTCTAAGTGTCTGATATCCGAGATGAGCTATCAGATGATCCAATATAACCATCGCGGTATAGTTCTCAGCCACAGGCCATATCCTTGCAACTATAGTA
>CAZXAC010000049.1:0-14397 GCA_964638335.1 uncultured Lentisphaera sp.
TAATAGGCGAGTTGTTTTGCGAATTTCGCAAGCAGTAGTTTTTCGTCAAGTATGTCGCATGCCCTTATGCCTGTTCTTGCGACCTTGTCCGCATATGCCGGCCCGATACCGCGTTTTGTTGTCCCTATTTTCTCCCCGTCCTTTCTTTTCTGCTCATAGAGGCCGTCTATCATCCTGTGATATGGCAGCACCAGATGTGCTCTTGTGCTTATTTCCAATCTTCCCTTGAAATCAAGTCCGTCTTTTTCGAGTCCTTTCATTTCTTCCATGAGGGCGACAGGATCCACGACGACTCCGTTGCATATGAGGCATATAGTCTTATCCCTGAATATACCCGATGGGACTAGGTGCAATACTGATTTTTTATCTCCTATTTCCACGGTATGTCCGGCGTTATTGCCTCCTTGGAAGCGTGCGACAACGTCAGCGTCCTCGGTAAGGAAGTCTATTATCTTGCCTTTCCCCTCATCTCCCCACTGTATTCCTACTATCACTGTAACTGACATTTTTTTCTCCTCTTTCTTATCCGTTGGCGGATGTTTGCTATGGTATTATTTGACTATAAAATAATATTTTCTTAATTTCTTTGCCATGCTTTGATCGCGAGTCCGGCGCAGAGTTCGGTAAAAGAGATGCCAGCGGCTTTCGCGGCTTTCGGAAGCAGGCTGCTGTCGGTGAATCCCGGGATGCTGTTTGCCTCGAGAACAAAAAGTTCTTTGCCGTCGAATATCATATCAATCCTTAGCATGTCTCTTGCTCCGGATGCTTCGTAAAAGAGCTCGGCGATTTTCTGGGATTTTTTTTGTATTGTTTCCGGGACATTTACTGGCGGACAGTGATATTTGGTTTCGCCTTTAGCATGCGTGTATTTTGCGTCGAAATCATAAGTCGCGCCTGGGAATTCTATTTCAATTACAGGGAGAGCTTTTCCATGCAATACGCCGATAGTTATCTCACGTCCTTTTATAAATTTTTCAAGGAGGATTTCATCTCCGAAAGAAAAAGTTTTTTCTATTGTTTCGTCGAGTTTTTCCAAGTCTTCCAGGATGCTGATACCTACGGTGGAACCTTCCTTGGGGGCCTTTATCACCAATGGCAGGCCGAGGCGTTTTGCGAATTTCGCAACTTCAGACCTGTTGTGTTTTGTTACAACTTCGAAATCGGCTGTCGGGATTCCTTTTTCAAGCATAAGTTTTTTGCTTGTTATCTTATCAATGGTGAGTTTGCATGATGCGCTTGAGGACCCCACGAATTTGATCTTGGCTTTTTCCAACAGTTCTTGGATTTCCCCGTCTTCTCCGAAGCCTCCATGGAGGACAGGGAATACGATATCGGCTTTCTTCATGGAATCTGTCATTTCAGGTTTCAATATGTCTATTTCTTCGACTTTCATTCCTGCGTCGCGTAAGGCGCCAGCGACATATTTTGCCGAGATTAACGAGATATTTCTCTCATTGGAAGAGCCTCCCTTGAGCAGCGCCACTTTTATCGGTTTGATGGATGAAATGAGTTTTTCGTAAGATTCTCCATTCACAAATTTTACTTCAGGGTACAGGAGTATACCTGTTGATTCAAAAACTTTTTTGCGTGCCGCTATCATCAAGTTGAGGAAATCCGCTTCGGATGCGGAGCCCTTGTTTATAAAGTAGTTTGCATGTTTTTCGCTTATCATTGCGTTTCCGAAGGACATTTTTTTGCAGGCCGATTTTTCAAGTATGATACCCGCCTTGGCATCTCCGGGATTAACGAATGCGGATCCAGCGTTTCTGCCTTCGAAGCGTACCGATGTCCTCCTGGAAATCACGTTCTTTATTTTTGTCTCGGTGTCGGTGGTCGGCTTTTGTTCGAGTTTTAATATTGCGGCTATTATTATCTTGTCGTCCGAGATGGAACTCTTCCTGTATGAGAACTTGATTTCATTCTTTGATGCCTTCCAAATATTGCCGTCGGAATCCACTCCGCATATTTCCTCTAAGAAATCGCCTATTGATATTCCTTCTGCGCCGGCGTTCATTTTGATTGCGCCGCCGACTGTGGCTGGAATTCCGGCAAGCTCTTCCATTCCACCAAATCCTTTTTGTGCGGCGAGTTCGGCTAGGTCGCGGAGTTTGACTCCCGCTCCAGCGGTAACGTGGCCTTTCCTTCCGAAGCTGACTTCCTTGAAGGTCCTGCCGGAAAGCCTTATTACAACTCCATCGTAAGTGGCATCTGTTCCTACGATATTGCTTCCGGCTCCGATTATCAGGAATTCAAGTTTATTGTCTTTGCAGAAAGCCAGGATCTTTCTTAATTCAATATCATCTTCCGGTTCGGTGAAAATGGATACCTTGCCGCCCACTCCGAGCGTGGTGATTTCGCTCCATGCTACGTCGAACCTAGTGGAGCGAATAGAAATATTTTTGAATTCTTCTCTAATATCTAGCATCTGTGCCCGGGAGTTATTTCTTGTAGACTTTATCCGGATCGAATATTTTCTTGGCGCAGACTTCGAGTTTTCCATTTTTGTATTTCCTGAAGAAACACGATTTATATCCTTCGTGGCACGCGGCGCCTCCGATCTGTTCCACTTTGATCAGGATAGTGTCATTGTCGCAGTCGAGAAATATCTCTTTCACCTTCTGTACATTGCCTGAGCTCTCTCCCTTTTTCCAAAGCTTGTTTCTGGAGCGTGACCAGTAGGTGGCAACCCCCGTTTTAACGGTCAGATCCCATGCTTCCTTGTTCATGTATGCGAGCATCAGAATTTCGTTTGAAGAAAAGTCTTGCGCTATAGCTGGGATGAGTTCGGATTTTTTGAAGTCGGGTTCGTTCATTGTTGAGGGTCCTTTATTATATTTTTTTTGTCTACTGTTGAATTTATGAAGTTGAACCAAGCGAGATTGCCCTTTCTCTGCTTGTATTGTTTCCTATAATTTATCATGTCTTCATTATTTTTTAGGTCGGGTGGATTTTTTTTCTCCACAAATATGAATGCGGAAGCATCGCCAGTGTTCCTGATTTCAGAAAGTTTTCCAGGCTGAGTCAAGATTGAAAGTTCAGATATGAGTTCGGCGTGTTGTGATGTTGGCGGCTTCACCAGGGAAAACTCAGGCAACGCCGTCGCTTCGGCGGATTTGAGTTCCGGTATATCACTTGGAGTTGAGCCTTTGGCGAGCTTTTCCGTTATCGCTAGAGCCGTCTCGGATGCCTTTTGCGATGATAGGGTTGAAGCCTTTGAATTCTTGAAATCTTTTGAGACTTCATCCTTCACCTCGTCCAATTCCGCAGGTCTTTTGTCCTGTCTTTCGACTAGGAGCGCGACAAATGTCGCCTTGTTTCCTCTTATTGCGTCGGAGAGGGGTTGATCCATTATCAGTTCTGATGCGGCGGCGGAAAATTCTGGTTCGTTTCCAACAGCTTTTATGCTGCTGCTTTTGCTGTCAAACCAATCTGTTTCCGCGACTGGTATTTCATCTTTCTTTGCTTTTTCCAGGAAGATCTCCTTTATTGTCCTTTCTTTGGAGTCCATAGAGATTTTATATATTTCCAATGCGAATTTTTGCGCTTGATTTGCGGCGAGTTCACTGATTTTCTGTTTTATCATTTCCGCTTTTATATCCTTTCTGACATCATCGTAATCTTCGGTTTTCCCTTCCTTATTAGTGAATTTTTCCTTGTTGTTGTCGTAGTATTGCTTGATATTTTCCTCTGACGCGAACGATTCAGCATCTTTTTCAAAATTCACGTGGTTGAATCTGGCTACCAATGTCTTTGAACGCGCGTCGGTAAAATATTTCGTTCTGTTCGCGTTGAAGTAGGAGCGTATTTCATCTTCGGTGGGTTCTATCAATTTCGCGAAATCTTCGTTTTTGAAGAGCAAGAGTATCGCGGTAACCTTTTCGTTCAGCATTTTATATTCGAAATCTGACTCCGCATCGGAGCTTACCGTGGAGTTGCTGACAGCGTTGTTCATGCGAGATTGCGCTATCTCCTTTCTTACGGCGTCCTCGAGGTGAATGTTGTTGAGCCCATAAGGAGCTAGATTGTTCTTGAGGAAGCCATCGAACGCGAGTTTGTCAAAAACATCTCTGGATTTGAATATCGGGAAGGATACTATTTTTTCGAACACTGCCCTATCATCGGCTTTGAAACCTCGTTCTTCTGCGATTTTCGCGGAGACAGCCCAGTCTGGCGCCTTGTAATAGGCAAGTTGTTGGATGAACTGTTCCTTTATCGGCGCTCCACCCATTTGTATTGAAGTCAGTATTAGGTTGCCATTTATCGCTGCCTGAAACTCTTCTTTGCTGACATTCGGCGGAAGAGAGTCATGTTCGTGGGGCCTTGGCCCGAAGATATTGGTTACGTCGAAGCCGGGTGAGAAGTACAACACGAAAGATACGATTATTATGGCTGTTATCGTCGCGAATGCTTTTCTTCCATGTCTTTCGAAGAAACGATTCAATCCTGTTATAAACATGATTCGGAATCCTTGATTTTATTTAGTTGTATGTTGTCTGAGCATATAGTAAAGGCGCTAATATATCCATGATAGGGACGCGGTCAAGTTACTGTAGATTTATTTTTTTGTTGAGATTTAATTTTTGGCAAAGAAAGGAAACTGGGAGTAGATTATTAACCGAACAAATAAAAAAAGGGTATTCACGATGGTCTATCTTTTCATAATGATCATAGTTTTGGCGGTGTCGTTTGTGGTGGTTAGAATAGGCGGGGCGGCTTTGGAACTGACTGGGATGAACAGCAAGCAGGCTAATTTTCAGTCGTTATCGTGTTTTACCGGGACAGGTTTTACGACGCGGGAGTCGGAGCTTATAGTGAACCATGCGGCCCGCAGGAGGATAGCTTCGGTTCTGATGATTGCTGGCAATATAATTTTTGTTACGATGATAGGGTCTTTTGTCAATACTCTTGCTGCGAGCAGGGAAATGGATGAATACGCTCATTTCAGGATTTTTTCAAAGGACGTGCATCTCCACTACTCTGTTTCGATGATGCTGGGAGCCTTGTTGATAGTTTTCTGCTTTTACATGTTTCATATTTTTTTCTTGAGGAGTTCAGTTTGGCGTTCGATTCAGAACAGTATAAAACGCAGAATGAGCGACATGAGCGTGTTTTCAACAATGCACTTCGAAGAATTGATCATTGGTGCTCATGGATACGGCACAATAAAGATGAAAATAGATGATGACAATCCATTTTGCGGAAAGACCTTATCCGAGAGCAGAATCAGGAACGACTACGATGCGCAGGTGCTTGCCTTTGAACGCGATGGTAACGTGATATACAATCCTTCAGCCAGTGAAATAATAAAAGCCGGCGATCACTTGATCCTATTTGGAAAGACGTCCGAAATCAGCCATAAACTCTTGGCTTTCCTGAAAGGAGCAACGCCAGCGTCAAAGTAAAAATTGTGGAACGGAGAACTTGTTTATCAGTTTGAGCGATAATCGGAATATTTTAGTTGGCAATTTTTGGGATATGCTTTAACTTACCAATGCTTTTTTTTCGTCAACAGCGGACGGCCGCTCCATCCGAAAGGTTGGGGAGGAAAGTCCGGACTCCTCAGGGCAGGAAGTCCCGTCCACGCGAGTGAAACGGGATTTCGCAGACAATAATCTGCGAAAAGGATAGCGCCGCAGAAAACATACCGCCTTCGTTTGCGAAAGCGATGAGGGTAAGGGTGAAAAGGTGGGGTAAGAGCCCACCGGGCGATGCCGTAAGGCGCGCCGCATGGCAAGCCCCTTCCGGAGCAAGGCCAAATAGGGGACGATGCCGCTGCCCGCGGCGCTAGAGTTCCGGGTTCTGGCCGCTGAGATAAATGGCTGTCATCCCGAAAGGGAAACAGAATCCGGCTTATAGCTGTTGGCGTTTCTGTTTTTGAATTTGAAAATCAAATTTACGGTGGAGAAAAATGAGTGTTGAAAAGATATCCTCTTTGATTCGTGACATAAAGGATTTTCCTAAGCCGGGAATAATCTTCAAGGACATAACGCCAGTATTGAAATCTCCCGAGATCTTTGCTGAGATCATAGAGATAATGGCGTCAAGGTATCGTAAAAATAAGCCCGACTATATCGTGGCGATAGAATCTAGGGGATTCATTTTTGGCTCCGCGCTTGCCTACGAACTCGGTTGCGGAATTGTTCCCGTCAGAAAGAAAGGGAAACTACCTTATAAAACAATAGAAACCAGTTACGAACTGGAATACGGAACGGCCACGGTAGAAATGCATTCCGACGCCCTAAAGTCGGGAGACAAAGTTGTTCTTATTGATGATCTGCTTGCCACTGGCGGTACCGCTGGAGCCTCGATCAGGCTGATAGACAAGCTCGGAGCAAAAATAATAGGAGTAGAATTCCTTGTCGAACTTGCTTTTCTGAAAGGGAGAGAGCATATTTACGGACTGAATGTGAACTCAATAGTTGTTGTTCCTTAGTTTTTCTTTAGGATAAAGAGCGTTAACTTTTTGAATTAGGCGAATTGGGATAAAAAAATGAAGTATGCGATTCTTAGCGATATACATGCGAACCTGCAAGCACTGAAAGTGGTCTTGGATAAATGCAAAGAACAGGGAGTTGAGAAATACATCTGCCTCGGAGACGTGGTCGGCTACAATGCCAATCCTTCTGAATGTCTGCAAATGGTGAATGCCCTCGATGTGGTCGGTTTTGTGAAGGGCAACCACGATGAATATGTCTCAAATAATGACGAGGAAATGCTCGGCTTCAACCAGCATGCGAAGGCAGCGGTGCTTTGGACGAAGGCGCAGTTGAACGACGAACAGAGAAGCTTCCTGGCGAAACTCGCTTATAAAGTTGTGGTAAAGGGAGTTCCAATAACGATAGTTCACGCAACTTTGGACTCTCCGGAGAGCTGGGGATACATTTTCGATATACATCAGGCGCGAGATAATTTCAACTATCAATTTTCTCAAATATGTTTTTGTGGCCACTCCCATGTGCCGATAGCTTTCGCCAAAAAAGGTTTCGCAGGCGGAGCTACACCGGTGGATGAAATAATCGAGTGGAAGGGCAGTTCCGATCCGGCCAAGGACCCTGACCCTGAAATAGTTGTAGAGAAAAGCTGGAAATATCTCATTAACGTGGGAAGCGTAGGACAACCCAGAAACAGGGATCCGAGGGCTTCGTTTGCCATATATGACACTACGGCCGGAAAGATTACCCGCCATAGGCTTACCTACGATATAGCGTCCGCCCAAAAGAGCATAATCGAAGCTGGACTTCCAGACAGGCTCGCCCAGAGACTCGAGAAAGGAAGCTGAAACTGGCTTCTTAGTTCCGATACGCCGGAAGTTTCTTGTGAATCCATCCAAATTCATTATTTTCGCACAGAGCCGTAACGCCACAAAGGAGAAGTCGGGGGCGGAATCCCCCTTTGCCCCGTGAGCTACGGGGGGACAAGTCGGAATCGCCATCGAGGAATGACTTCAATTGATTTAGACCCTGTTTCATTAGTTACATTGGATGTCATGGTTGCATTGGTAATGGCGCTGAAATTCGCTGCCTAAAATTTCATTTTTTATTTTCGCGCAAAGTCGAAGATACCGGCCCATCGGCGTCGGGGCCGCGGAGCCACGAAGATATTTATACTGTTTTTAACAGGTTTTCCACCAGTTTGTCGCAATCTCCTGCGCCCACTATGACAAGCAATTCCGGCTCTTTGTCGTCAGCTAAAAGTTTCTTGGAAAGGGATTTAAAATCTTGATCTGCGAAATTCGCGAAATCATTGTTTCCTGCGTTTTTGTTCAGCTCGGAGACTAGATTTTCCGACTTGATGTCATTTCCCGGGGTCCACGCTGAAAATACTGGCAGCACTGTCACCTTATCAGCTCTGCGAAGTTCGCAAATGAACCTGTCGAAATACTTTTTTAATCTGGCGTAGCGATGTGGCTGAAACACAATGTGTAGTCTTCGGTTTTTTCTGATTTTGTCGAGGCTGTCCATCAGGGATGACAATTCAGTGGGGTGGTGTGCGTAATCCTCTATTATCTGTAATTTTTCATTTTTGAATCTGAGGCTGAATCTCCTTTCGACACCTGGGAAATTTATGAGAGCCAGTAAGGCCTTCTCCAAATCTGTTCCGGATAGAAGATTAACCGCATGAACCGCCATAAGGGCGTTCAATTTTTGGAATGGCGCCCATTCTGAGAAAGCTTGAGGGAGTCTAGTCGTGTTGGATATTTCTAAAGCCGTCTTTGAATTATGTTTCAAAAATATTTTATCTGCTTTTTCGCTTTTTCCGTATACAAGCTTTTGGGAATTGAAAGCGAATTTTGCGAAATTCGCAAAAAGTTCCTCTTCGCCGGAAAAATTCCAAGCGTGGTCGTCGTCAATATTGCTTACAACTGCGATATAGGGGGAAATCATAGCATTAGTCCCGTCGCTCTCGTCTGATTCAGTCACAAAGATAGTGCCATCTCCGGCGGCCCCGGAATGTTTCAATCCCTTCATTTTACCGCCTATCATGAATCCGGGTGAGAATCCCAGTTCTTTGAGGCAGTATGTGATCATGGCTGTGATGGTGGTTTTTCCATGAGAGCCTCCGACGGCAACGCTTTTATCGTAGGATTCTGCGATTTTCGCGAGGAACTCTCCGCGTCTGAATATTTTAAGCCCCCGTTCTAGGGCAGTGGAGAGTTCGGGATTCTCCTGGGATATTGCGGACGACGCTACAATTATGGCGTTTTTATCATTGGGAAGATTTTTTAGATTATGATTGCCGCAAAATATTTTGACGCCATTATCTGCGAGGAGTCTGAGATTGCCTGAATCGGCGAGATCTGAGCCTGACACTTTGTACCCTTTCTCCTTCATTATCAAAGCCATTGGCGCCATTCCGGCTCCGCCCGCGCCTATGAAGTGAAGAGATGTGTCAATTGGAAGAACTTTTGATTTTTTCATATTGATTTTTGATTTCATCCTTTAAAATGGAAATTCTTTCTTGGAACGGTAATGGAGGGGAAAAGCCAAGTGAGATTATTTTTTCTATTGAAAGCTGGGAATTTTTAGGGCGTCTGGCCTCTGCCGGAGGTGGTTCGGGTAGACGTATGATCCTGCTTGAATCCAGTCCCATGACTTTTGCGAAGTCAATTGTCATCTTATACCTGCTTGTCCTGCAGTTGCCGCTGAAATGGAATATTCCATTCAGTTTTTTTTCAAGAATGAAAAATACGGCGTCAGCCACATCGCCAGTGTACGTAGGAAAGCGGACTATGGAATCTTCCATGTCCCAGTTTTTTCCTGAATGCAGAGCGTTCATCATTCCGAGGATTAGTGATGACTTCTCTATGCCGCCGCCCATTCCGTAGAGGAGTGGGACTCTGAGAATAGAGAATCTCTGCAGTTTTTGGATTATTAGCTCCGCCTGAGCTTTTGACTCTCCGTAAAAATTTATCGGACAGATTTGAGAATCTTCGTAGTAAGGAGGATTTTCCCCTGAAAACACATAATCCGTGGAAATATGAATGAAAAAGGCGTTCCTTTCTTTTGCGATTTTCGCAAGAGACTCCGTGGCTTTTACGTTGATTTTAAGACAATAACCCTTGTCTTTTTCGCATTTGTCAGGGTCTCTCCAAGCGGCGCAATGTATGATGCAGTCGAATTCTGTTTTTGCGATTTTCGCAATACCTCCCTCTGAGGTGATGTCAGCTTCAATATCGCCCTTCTTCTGTGGGTGTCTGCATACGCCTTTTAGGGCAATTCCTTTTTTGTAAGCTGAAATAGCTATATCTGAGCCGAGCAGTCCGCTGGATCCAGTAAGTAAAATATTCATTAGATTCCAAACTCGCTTGAAAGTTTATCTTTAGGCAATAAAATATGCGGCACGTAGGAAAAAAAACAAGGAGATAAATCATGGGTTCAGGATATAATGTTGCGGTAGTCGGAGCCACTGGGGCCGTTGGAATAGAGATGATGGAAACGCTCGAGAAGAGGAATTTCCCGGTTAAAAATTTAAAACTTCTCGCATCGAGCAGGTCCGTGGGGAAAAAACTCAAATTCAAGGGCGAGAATTTACTCGTTGAGGAGTTGAAAGAAAACTCATTCAAGGGCGTTGAAATAGCCCTCTTCAGCGCTGGCGCCTCGAGGTCAAAAGAGTTTGCTCCGGCGGCGGTTTCAGCGGGGGCGGTGGTGATAGACAACTCAAGTGCGTTCAGAATGGAAGCGGATGTTCCGCTTGTTGTGCCTGAAGTCAATCCAGGCGACGTGAAAAAGCATAAGGGCATAATAGCGAATCCGAATTGTTCCACGATAATAATGGTGGTAGCGGTATATCCCCTGCACAAAAAGAAGAAACTAGTCAGGCTTGTGGCGTCAACTTATCAGGCGGCGAGTGGCGCCATCGCGAAGGCCATGACCGAGCTCGAAGAACAGTCAAGACTCTTTCTCGGAGGGAAAAAATTGTCAAAACCTGAAGCTCTCCCGCAGAGAATAGCTTTCAATCTCTTTCCTCACATAGATGTTTTTCTTGATAACGGCTACACGAAAGAGGAAATGAAAATGCTTTATGAGGGGCGGAAGATAATGCATCATCCCGATCTCAGGGTAAGCTGCACCTGCGTAAGAGTCCCGGTTATGAGGGCTCATTCGGAATCGCTGAATATGGAATTCGAGAAGGATGTCACCCCTGAAGAGGCCAGAAAAATACTCTCTGATGCTCCCGGTGTCGAGCTGAAGGACGACCCGGCAAATAAACTTTATCCTATGCCTATTGATGCCTCAGGGAGATATGATGTGATAGTGGGAAGGATACGCCAAGATTCTTCAAGGATGGACAAAAAGGGATTGGATATATTTGTAAGCGGAGACCAACTTCTCAAAGGTGCCGCCCTGAATGCGGTGCAAATCGCTGAAATACTCTAATCGGGTTTTCGTACATGATGTTATGAATACGATTCTCAGTAGAATCTCGTGTCTCTCCCGTAAAAGACATGCATCAAGTCTTGATGTGGAAGTAGTTCCTCTCTTCCCTGCGGGATGAATCACTTTATGTATGGACCGAGAGCGGCTTCCATCGCGAGCAGTGAATATGCCGTAACGAGTTCGGGTATTGACTCCATCCATCTTCCATGTTTTTCGTTGAACCACTCGCCGTTTCCTTTCTGCAGTTGGAGCATTTTTCTTAGCAGTTCGTTTCTCCAACTGTGTTCTTTGCCATCGGGAGTACGGATGAATTCTTCTCCGAGAGCGGCTTGAGCTTTAGCTAGCGTGTTTATGTAGTAGTAATGGCCTTCCGGTCCGATTCCGGGATTTTCGTCAAGGGTATAATTTTTTGCCGCCCATTCGGTTGCGGCTTTTACTCTGGGGTCGTCTTTCGCGAGTTTCGCATATATCATGCTTTTCAATCCGGCGTAGGTCATTGAGCCGTAAGAGCGCAATGTCGTCTTGTCTTCAAATTTGACGCTTGCCTTGCTTTCGTCAGGTTTGTAAACAAAGCCCCCGTAGTTGGGATCGTTTTTATCCTTTACCACCCACACTTGATCATTTGATTCTGGGAGATTTTGAAGTCTGCTCAGGAAAAGAACCGCGTTTTTCCATGCGAGAGTTGCTTTTTCAGCGTCTTCAGGATTCTTGCTGTGCGGTTCCTTGTCAAGAAATTCCGTAAGGTATAAAGCTTCCAATGCCCACTGGGTGTTAGAGAGATCAGGTCTGCCAGGTCCCGCTGATCCATAGCCAATTCCACCATAGAAGGAGTTGTTTTTCTCTGTCGGGGTTTCCGTATTATCTTCATCATATTGCGAGCCGATGAGATATTTTCTTGCCTTCTTCATTACCTCATTGTCTTCAGGATTGCCAATTACCGCGAGAGTCGCGAGGCATATCGCCGTGCTGTAATTCGGGTAGTCATTTTTTCTGTCTGCCGCCCATATCGAACCGTTTTCTTGAACAAAAGAAAGAATGTATTTGCGGGCTTTTTCCACTGCCTTGATGCGAATTTCAGGATTTTGTTTTGTTTCGCTCTTGTGAATTGCCATAGCGCAAAGACCAGTTATGGCCGGGTGGTCGCACCAAGAGCCATTCTCCATTTGTTTATCCGTAAGAAAATTCACTCCACGTTGTACTGAGGCCAGAGATTCTCGAAGTAATGATTCTTCTATCGGAGAACTCTTCAAGGGCATTGTCTCCGCGAAAATAATATTGTTTAAACTGCAAAAGATAATCGCGGATGACGCGAAAATAGCAAAGATTCTTTTCATGATTCCTTTCCTTGTTTTTTAGTTTGGAGAAACTGCTGCAGAGTTTAGATTATCATATTTGTCGGTTTTGTCAAATATGCATGGTTCTATGCTTTGTCTACTGTCCAAGTTTTGGGATTATCAACTTCTGTCCTATTTGCAGTGGTGAATCCTCGTTTGGTATCAGGTCCTTGTTTGCCTGGAATATTAGCCTGTAATATTTTGTGTTGCCGTAGATTTTTCTTGATATCTTGTTTAGGTTGTCTCCTGCTTCCACCACGTATGATTCTGGGATTTCTGATGTTTTTGTGTCTACGCGTATTGTGTTTTGCTGAGGAGTCTGTGTTGCAGTGGGTGGAGCTGGAGTTTCCTTGTTTTCATCATATGCCGATATTTGGACTCCGCTTATTTTGCGAAGTTGCGCGATCTCTTTTTTCAAAGTTTCGTTTTGTGAGAGGAGAATATTTTTTTCATTTTCGAATTTTCTTTCGAGTTCGCTTTTTCCTCCTTGCTGGTTTTTGCGGATTTTATTTTCCGCTGCGGAGATGAGTGATTTGATTTCTTCGGAGTCGGATGATTCAGGAGATATTTCTAGGTATCTTCTGTAATGGTAAACTGCCTTGAACGGATCGTCTAGATTTTCGTGATAAAGGTAGGCGAGTTCAATGTGGCCTCTTGGCGAGAGAGGTTTTATTATCATGTAGTCGTTCAGAAATCTTTCCGCTGATGAAAAGTCTCCACTATCTTTCGAATTCATTGCCTTTATGAAGAGCGGGTGTCTTACATCGTCGCCTCTGTCGGGAGAACAGGCATTTAGGGCAAGCGCAATAATTATAGCTGAAAACAGAATCTTAATTTCTCCTATGGCAATATTACGTTTACGCTTAGTAGACAAAGAATATGCTTTGAAAATCATGTTTGCCTTTTTTTTAAGATGCTGTATTTTACTGGCTCTTTCCCTATTTTGGGGGTCCGTAGCTCAGCGGTTAGAGCAGGTGACTCATAATCACCGGGTCGTAGGTTCGATCCCTACCGGGCCCACCAAATCTTTATATCCTTTTCCTATTTTTGGCTGATTATTCGGGCAAATTTATCGCTAGCGTTTCGGAGTTTGGACTGAGGTCTGCTTCGTGTATGCTATTTCCTCATTGGAATACTTGTATACGATTTCTCCTTCTCTACAAAGATTATACTTCTCTCTGGCGACCTTTTCCACGGTGTCTGGATTTGAGTCAAGCCCGTTCAGTTCTTCCTTGAGTTCTTGTATTTCGGCTTTTTTCTCTGCGAGCTGTTTTTCCAATTCGTATATCTCGCTTTGTTTTTCTTTCATTTTTTTGTATGCCGGCATAAGCACGGCAAAAGCCACTAAGAGGAGTATAGCACAGACTGCGTACACAATCACAGCTATGGCTTTTTTCATTTTTTATCTCGCGGATTTTTTCTTTAATGAACTTTCTATCTTAAGACTCTGGTCGTTTTACTTTCTATCATCGTCATCATCCATCAAGTCTCCATCTTCCTCTTCGATTTCATCGAATCCTTCAGCATCTTCATCGAGTTCTTCGTCGCCTTCGAAATTACTTCTTCCGAGCGTGATTATAGCTCCGCATTCAGGGCAGTGTCCGTCTTCTGCCTCTACGGCCTGAGCTGTAATCTCCGTTCCACAGTAGGTACAGGTGAGAATTCCCATTTTCATCCTCCTATCTTTTTTTTGTTTTTTAATTTTTTTGATATTATACTTGCAAAGTCATCAAAAACTCAATGTTGCTTTTGATTTTTTTCAATTTTCCTATCAGGAGCTCCATTGCCTCTACAGCTGGTACTCCGTTCATGGCCTTTCTCAAAATCCACATTTTTTGCAGTTCATCTGGATGCAGCAGCAACTCTTCTTTTCTTGTTCCGCTCTTCTCGATGTTGATGGCAGGATATATTCTCTTGTCAACCAGATGTCTGTCAAGGTTCAGCTCCATATTGCCTGTTCCCTTGAATTCTTCGAATATTACTTCATCCATCCTGCTTCCAGTGTCTATGAGGGCGGTGGCTATTATGGTAAGGCTTCCTCCACCCTCGATGTTTCTGGCAGCTCCAAAGAATCTTTTTGGTTTGTGGAGCGCGTTTGAATCCACTCCACCTGAGAGAATCTTGCCGCTGTGAGGCTGGAGGGTGTTGTAGGCTCTCAGGTGGAGTGGATTCAAACGCGCTCCACA
>CAZXAC010000050.1:0-13955 GCA_964638335.1 uncultured Lentisphaera sp.
TCAGATCAGTTGTGTGGTAGATCGTTCAATGGCTTGTTGGTTGGGCGACTATGCCGTTCCAGCCCTAAATTACAGTGACAGAATAATAGATCTGCCTATAGGAATATTTGCCGTTGCGATGGCTAGCGTTGTTGCTCCGGGTCTTTCAAGGAGTGCGGCGAAAGAGGACGATAATTCTCATCGCGGGCAAATGCTATCCTCACTTAAAGCCATACTTTTCCTGTCTATCCCTACGACGCTATTTATATTTCTCTTTAAAACTCCAATAGCTAGGCTTTTCTATATGAGAGGAGCGTTTGGTGAAAGAGAGCTTAGCGAGACGGTTTGGGCGATGAGTTTTTACTGCGTTGGGATTCCATTCTTCTGCTCGGTAAAAATACTCGCATCCGCATTTCATTCGAGGAAAGACATGAAAACACCCCTAAAAATCTCTCTTTTTTGCATATTCTTGAATATAATGCTTAACTTAGTTTTAATGTTTAAAATGAAACAAGGCGGAATAGCCTTGGCAACATCAATATCTTCGGTGGCCAACTGCGCAATAATGATGAAAATCTTAAAAATAAGGGATTCCAATCTTAAATATTCAGGACTTTTTAGCGAAATCGTCCGCATAGCTTCCGCTGCCATAATTTCGTCGGCGACTGCAATTGTTTGCTACAACAAAGTCCTCACAAATATGAATATAAGTTCTGTTTTTGTGGCTCCAGATTTAATGCCTCTTATCATATCCGCAACAATTTTTTCTTCAGTTTTTATAATCATGCTACATATTCTCGGCTCAAAAACTCCAGATAATTTATTTCAAACCGCAAAGTCAATGTTAATAAAAAACAACTTAAACTCAAAATAATAAAGGAGAGATCTTCATGAAAGGAATTCCTGTTCTAGCTGTGTCTGGCAAGTCAATCGCGGAAGCATGGGAGAATTCCCTTGTCGAACTCAACAAGAATGGCTGCAGAATGAAAACAATGTACGATAAGCCGGATGACCCGCCCAGCATAGATTCAACCATGATGATAACAATCGAAGATCCCCTTGCCGAACCCATGATACACAAGGACTTTCCTGGGGGCCTAGAAGATCTTCAAGAATATGTAATGGAAGTTGTAGATGGAATAAAAAATCACTTGGTAAGGGACCCGAATAATCCGGATGATACCAGATGGGAATACACGTATAATGAAAGACTCTTCAAATATTCGGTGCCTGGCAGGAATAGTTTCAACCAGATAGAGTCTGTCGCAAAAAAATTAGCCGAAACCCCGTACACAAGAAGAGCTCAAGCCATCACATGGAAAGTTTGGGAAGACAATGATTGCTACGACCCAGCCTGTCTCCAAAGCGTATGGTGCAGAATTACTGAAGACAAAGGCGAACCTTATCTGAATATGAACATTAGATTCCGCTCCAACGATGCCTACAAGGCGGCATTCATGAATATGTTCGCACTCGCGAGGCTCCAAGTTAGGATAGCGGAGATGGTGTCATCTCTTTCAGGGAAAAAAGTATCAATCGGAAGATATGTACATATTGCCGACAGCTACCATATCTACGGATCATATTTCAATGAATTCAATGAAAGATTCCTGAAGGGACTAAAATCGAGATCTTTCGAGGAAAGAACTTTTAGATACGAAGACGTAAAAGAAATAATGGAAGATGCTCGCCCATCAATACTTGAAAAAGTAAAGAAAATGGGTTGAAGAAGATTTTTTAGATTTGTATTGATAAGGGATAATTTCAGAGGCGGTTTTCCGACAAAGCAACGTTGCAAAAATCGCTCATAAATGTACTTTCCTCAGGAAAATGATGAGAAATAGTATGTATAAGGATTGCCTAAAGAGATTTTTTGACCTTGTTGTGGGGCTGAGCTTTTTGCCATTCTTTGTGATATTGGCCATCCCCATATCGCTTATCATAAAACTCGACTCAAGTGGGCCTATATTTTTTAGACAAAAAAGGGCTGGAAGGAATGGCAAATATTTCAACATCCTGAAATTTAGATCAATGTCTTCATGCTCAATTTCTGAAAAAAAAGAATTCGAACCCGGAGAAAAAAAGAGAATAACCCGATTTGGAGCTTTCCTTAGAAAAAGCAAACTTGATGAAATTCCTCAAATAATAAATGTTATACTGGGGGATATGTCCCTTGTCGGACCAAGACCGGAGGTGAAAAAATATATTGAAAAATCTCCGGAGCGCTGGCAAAAAATTCTATCAATAAGGCCTGGCATCACAGATCCGGCATCAATATCTTTCAGGAACGAAGAAGAAATTCTGGCTGCCAGCTCCGATCCCGAGAAGGAGTATATAGAAAACATAATGCCAACAAAATTGTCCCTATATGAAAAATACCTGACCGAAATATCTTTTACGCATGATGTAAAAATCCTTTTATCAACTATATTGACGCTCTTTATAAAATGAAGAAAGCAAAAACAAAAATCATTCAGTTTCATAGGGCATCGATTGGAGCTCCTGAGATAAGGGAAGTGGTCAACTGCCTTAAGTCGGGATGGCTTACAACCGGTCCTAGAGTAAAGCAATTCGAGGCGGAATTCGCAAAATATATCGGCGCGAAATTCGCAATTGCGATGAACTCCTGTACGGCCGCGTTACATCTAGCTCTCGACGCTGTAGGTCTTAAACAGAACGATATTGTGATCGTTCCTACTATGACTTTTGCCGCGACGGCGGAGGTCGTTAGATATTTCAACGCCATACCAGTTTTTGTTGATTGCCAAGAAGAAGATTTTTGCATAAATCCTGAGTCGGTAGAAGAAATCTTGAATAAAATCGACAAGGGACAAAATGTAAAAGGACTCCCGGCAAAACATGGAAAAGTGCGAGCCGTAATTCCGGTTCATTTCGGTGGAAGTCCGGCAAATATTCCCGCACTTAAAAAAATTGCCAAAAGGTCAGGAATTTCGCTTGTCGAGGACTGCGCTCACGCATGCCCGAGTTACTACAAAAACCCAAATGGTAGACTTGTTAAAGCTGGGACGGAAGCCGACATAGCTTGTTATTCGTTTTACGCCAACAAAACAATAACAACTGGAGAAGGCGGAATGGCTACTACCGACAATCCTGAATATGAAAACAGGATGCGAATAATGTCTCTGCATGGAATAAGCAGGGACGCATGGAAACGTTTCACCGCCAGCGGTACGTGGAGATATGAGATCGTTGCTCCGGGATTCAAATATAATATGCCAGACATCATGGGCGCGTTGGGGATACACCAATTGAAAAGAGCGGATGTGTTCATGGAAGAACGCGCGAGAATCGCAAGAAAATATGAGGACCTTCTCGGTGAATCAGACGAAATAATAACACCAAAACAAATACCTAACACAATCAGCTCATGGCATCTTTATCCGATAAGGGTGAAAACGGGCATATCTACTCAAACCAGAGACAATATCATAGAAATAATGAAGGCTTGCGGAATTATCACAAGCGTCCACTACATGCCTTTGCATCTACACAAATATTACATGGACAAATATGGTTTTTCGGAAGGAGACTTTCCTGTTTCAGAAAAACTTTTTTCGGAATGCATATCGCTCCCGATATACCCAGGATTGAGAGATTCTGAAATAAAAAGAGTCGCAGAGACCTTGCTGAATGCCGTTAGAAAAAACGCTGGTGCCAAATGAAGATGATACAATCTTTAAACAAAAGCCTAGAGAAACTCGTCTCAAAACTATTCCCGGCGAAAAGTTTTTTCGCATTCTTGACCACATCAATGACGGTCGCATTGTCGTTGATGCTCGCTTTTTACCTTCGCTTCGAGTTTCAGTTCCCGGTCAAGGAGATAAATTCTCTTGAAAGAGCCATCCCAATTTTTATCATCGTAAAACTGATCATGTTCCTAGTATTTAGGATATATAGCGGAATGTGGAGATATGTCAGCATATACGATCTCCTGCAAATATTTTTTGCGAATCTTGCGTCAAGCGCAATACTTTTTATCATCGTTGCAATATGGCAAACAAGTTATTTCGCTGGATTCTCGAGATCGGTAATAATCCTCGACTTCATGATATGCTTCTCGGCAATGTCTGGCAAAAGAATTCTGGTCAGAATAATCAGGGAGGCTGCTTCAAAAGATTGGGGCTCAGAGTCCGTAAATACGCTCTTAGTTTCATCTGCGTCTCCGGCCAATAGTCTAATCCATTCCTTCTCGGGACAAAAATGGAAAAGACATTTCTGCGGAATAATCAGCGAAGAAATACAGGAAAAATTTCGCATAAGAGGAGTTCCGGTTCTTGGCGATATGGCAAAGACTGCGAAGATCGCAAAAGAACTTGACGTTGACGAGATTTTGCTCCTGCCGCCATATTCCACGCCGTCCGCAATAAAAAATATCATGGATCTACTCGAGGAGGAAAATTTCTCTTGTAAACTAAGAATGTTGCCTAGCTACACGGACATCGCCTCAGGTGCAATAGATGTATCGAATATAAAAAACGTTGAAATAGAGGACTTGCTGGGTAGAAAGCCAGTCAAACTTGACAACACCGAAGTTGCCAAATTCGTAAAAGGGAAAAGAATACTGGTAACCGGGGCGGGAGGAAGCATTGGAGCTGAACTCTGCCGACAGATAGCATCCTACCATCCGGAGGAACTAACTCTATTTGAAATTTCTGAGTTCAATCTGTATGAGGTTTCAAGGAAACTGAGAGGAGCTTTTCCTGATTTAAAATTAAAAGCAATTATCGGCGATATCCGTTGCGAAAGACATCTTGATTCAGCAATATCGGGAAGGTCGTTTGATGCCATTTATCACGCCGCCGCATATAAACACGTTCCGCTTATGGAAGAAAATCCTGTTGTTGCGTTCGAAACCAATGTTGTTGGATCCTCAAATGTATTTAATGCTGCAGAAAAATACGGAGTCGGAAGAGTAATAATAATTTCAACAGATAAAGCCATATGCCCGACCAGCATAATGGGCGCAACGAAAAGATTGTCCGAAAAGATTGCTCTTGACAGACCTCAAAATAAGTGTGAGTTTGTGGTGGTACGATTTGGCAATGTGCTCGATAGCAGCGGAAGCGTAATTCCTCTCTTCAAAGAGCAGATAAGAAACGGGGGACCAGTAACTGTGACATCAGAAAACGTTACAAGATATTTCATGTCTATTCCGGAAGCCGTTGACCTAGTCCTACAGGCTGGCGCCATAGGCAAGGACAGGGAAATTATGGTTCTTGACATGGGGACTCCGGTAAAGATATACGACATGGCGAAGAAATTAATTGAGTTGTCTGGTTTTACTCCGGGCAAGGACATAGAAATAAAACTTGTGGGAATGAGACCTGGCGAAAAAGAATACGAAGAGCTCCTAACCGATGAGGAAAAAGTACACCGGACCCCCTATGACAGAATATTTGTCGCAAAGAAATCAGAACAGACATCGGAACCGGTGAATATCCAATCCGTCAAACTTCTGATCGAAAAATCCGACATAAACAGCCTTCTAAAAACTCTCAACAAATACATACCGGAAAATAAATTTCACGAAAGCGCAAGATAAAAAGGCAAAAAATCTAAAAAAAACAAATGCCTACAATCCAGCGAAAAACCAAATTCACATTAATAGAACTCTTGGTGGTCCTTGCGATAGTTTCAATACTTAGTTCAATGCTATTGCCAGCGCTCAACAAGGCGCGCGAAAAAGGAAGAATGATATACTGCATAAACAACATGAAACAATTCGGATACGGAATTGCCATGTATTCAGATTCATTCGACGCTTATGCGATGCCTTGCATATTTGGCACCAGCAATCAGTACAGTTGGATCGACTATCTGCACAATGAAAACGAGATGAACGAGAAGATATTCAAGCGCCCTTGCGTTTTGGATAGCGAGACATTCAATCCCTACGGAGGATCTGCTTTGCCTTCTTGTGTTTCAAAAGCCTCCTATTCCATGAATGTCATAGCGAAGGGGGCGTGGAATGGCGCAGCAATAAGCACCGACCCTGCCATTTCGACTGGCTGGGGGGATAACTCAAGCAATCCTGTGTCAATAAAAAAGATACAAAATCCGGAAAGAAAAATCTATATAGTTGATTCTCTTAAATACAACACCCTTTATTTAGGTTGGGTAAATTCAGCGACAAGAAGCAGTGACGCGACAAGAATAATCAGCTACCTTGAAACAGATCATGGCACATTACCAATAGACTCAGGTGCCGACCGCAGAGACGTGGGCAACCATCACAGCATAGGATTTAACTCTCTAATGGGCGACATGCATGCAGAGCTAATTAAAGAATCTGATCCGGACCAATGGGTTGTGTCATACTGACAATAACGAATTATTTGCGGCGGGATAATATCACCCAAAAGTAAAATGCCAACGAAAACGCAGGGACAATAACACCAGCCAAAACAGCTGGATACAGCGCTATGGATAAAATGTTATAGTGAAAGGCATCCCACAAACGCCCCCTTGAAATCGAACAAAACGCGCGGCTCATCCCACAACTCGGACATGGAATTCCGGTGATTTTCTTGAACAAACAGACAGGCACAAACTTTGCGCCCCCCCTCCTCTCTTCCAAATCATATGGAGTTATAAAAAAAGATGCCAATATTATTGCCAGACATGGAATAATAATTCCCAAATGTTCTGATACAACATCAAACCGCTTTCTTCCATCGTTTTTACTGAAGAATTTCATGTTTCAAAGTCAAATATAATTGGTAAATGATCGGAAAAACTTACATTAGGAATCTTGAAATTGAGTTTTTTCACTTCGTGCGAACATAAGACAAAATCCAATTGCCTTCGAGGTCTATAAGAAGGAAATGTTGGCAATTCGTCCGAATTGGCATCATAAAGATGAAGCGTTTTCTTTAAAATTTCTATCTCAGAAACTCCAGAAAATGTATTAAAATCTCCGGCTATTATAAGTGGTCTTTTTTGATTTGCGATTTTTGCGAGATGAGCGATCTGTTTCGTCCTGATGTTGCGTCTAACCGAAAGGTGTACTAAAAAGAAGCTTGTTCCACCGATTTCGGCCTCTATAACAAGTCTTTTGATTCCGCACGGCATAAAATGAAAATTACTCGATGGGATACTGTCCCTGGAGAGGATCGCATTGGCCTGTAACCTAACTATCGGGATACTGGAAGCGATGTGTTGTCTGCTGTATTTTACGGCACTTAGGTGATGATGTTTAAGCCTGGAAGCAATCTCCAAGGCCTGATTAACATATCGCGTTCTCGAAGAGCCTATATCGACCTCTATCAGTCCTACTATGTCTGGATCTTCGCCCGATATGAATTCGGCAATCTTATCCAAAACAGAACTAGAAGTACGCAGGAATCTATGAGCCTTTCTTATGTGATCGGAAGGCAATCCGCTATGCCCCGTTCCATATGCTATGTTATAAACAAGCAATCTCATCAATCCTCTCCGCTTCGTTTGCCGAACAAGTCTCTTGAGTGTATAATGTGCATTTGCTTTTCATAATTATCAAATAATATGCAAAAATAAGAGGGACTACGAAGATGAACTCTCAAATCATAGACGGAAAGAGAATTTCGGATGAGATCAACAAAGAAACGGCTTCAGAAGTAGCCAGCCTAGTCCAAAAACACAAATTACAACCAGGGCTGGCAGTGGTTCTAGTTGGTGATGACCCCGCCTCCGCAGTTTATGTAAACATGAAATCAAAAAAATCTGCGGAGTTGGGAATATTTTCTCAAAAAATAATCCTAGATAAAAATGCCTCAATGCAAGAAGTCTTAGATGTCGTAAACGAACTGAATAACAACCCCAAAATACATGGCATACTCGTCCAATCTCCTCCACCGCCTCAAATAGACGAGTCCATCGTAGTGCGCGCAATAAAACATGAAAAAGATGTTGACTGTTTTCACCCTGTCAACGTGGGGAAAATGCTTCTAGGAGAAACCGACGGTTTCTATCCTTGCACCCCGTATGGGATAATGCTTCTGCTAGAAAAATCAGGAATTGATCCAGCCGGAAAACATTGTGTAATAATCGGACGATCAAATATTGTCGGAAAGCCTATGATGGCACTGCTTGTCCAAAAAGCAAAGGGGGCTAATGCGACAGTTACCGTTTGCCATTCCAGAACCAAAAATATATCAGAACACACCAAGAAGGCCGATATAATCATAGCAGCAATAGGCAAGGCAGAATTTCTAAAGGCCGACATGGTAAAAGAAGGTTCTGTGGTAATAGACGTAGGAATAAACAGAATTGAGGATCCACAAAACTCAAAAGGCTACAGGCTTGTTGGAGATGTTGCCTTCGATGAGGTGTCAAAAAAAACATCATGGATAACTCCAGTACCTGGTGGAGTTGGACCGATGACTATAGCGATTCTAATGCAAAACGCCGTTAAGGCGTGTAAGCAACAGAATAAAATTTCTTGAACTAAAAATTTGTCCGACAAAGCTGAGCGAATTCAAATCTACAGATCGTATCTCTTGAAAGGCTATGCGAATCTTAGCGATTGATTTCCTCAGATCAAAATTGTTAATTCAATCTTTATTTTCTTCGAAGTTAAAAAAACAAACAGATGATAGATTTCATAGATGTAAGCAAAAGATTCGGTTCTCAGGACGTATTGCGTCACGCAAGCTTTCGTGTAAACGCTGGAGAAAGGATTGGAATTGTCGGCCCAAACGGAGCTGGGAAAACTACAGTTTTTTCGCTGATACTAGGTGAAATTACTCCAGATGACGGCAAAATAGATCTGCCAAAGTCACTCCGGATCGGACATTTGAGGCAGGAATTTAACCCACATGACGTTAAAGCCTCTATACTGGAATACGCAGAAAGCGGACGTCAAGATCTCTCTGACATTCATTTAGAGCTTGAAAAACTCGAAAACGATTTGAAGAAAGGGGGAAATAATGACAGCATGGCAACACTTGCACAAATTGGCAGGTTGCAAACAATATATGAAGCCAGTGGCGGATATCAGATCCGCTCTAGGGCACAAGCGGCATTGTCTGGTTTGGGAATAGATGAAGAAAAATTTTTACGCCCCTTTAACTCTTTCAGTGGAGGATGGCAGATGCGAGCCGAACTTGCACGAGTAATTGTATCCGATCCGGATCTGCTGCTACTTGATGAACCGACAAATTATCTTGATATACCGGCTATCGAATGGTTGCAAGAGTACTTAAAACGTTTCAACGGCACAATGATGCTTATCTCTCATGACCGTTACCTGTTAAACACTCTTTCAGGTGTCACTTTGGAAGTTGCCAATTTTAAGACAGAAAAATATCGTGGCAATTACGATTATTACATTTCAGAAAGAGTCCTGCGTTACGAACAACGACTTTCCGCCGCCAAAAATCAACAAAAAGAACGCGAACATGCTCAACATTTTATAGATAGATTCAGAGCTAAAAATACAAAAGCAGCCCTAGTGAAGAGTAAAATCAAGATGCTTGAACGCATGGAAACCATAGAAATCCCACATAAGATTGTCAGCCCCGGAAGCATTAGACTCAAAAGACCTCAACGTTCCGGGCAGGAGATCGTAAACGCCAAAGACATAGGATTGACATATGATGGCGTCACATGGATCCTGAGAGGCGTAAACCTAAGCGTGCAAAGGGGAGAGAAAATAGCTTTTGTCGGTTTGAATGGAACAGGCAAGTCTACTTTTTTAAGATTGCTTTCCGGAATTCTATCTCCTTCTGAAGGAAGCATTGTCTTGGGACACAACGTAATTCCCGGATATCAATCTCAGGAATTCGCAGAAACCATGGATCCAGATTTGACAGTTTACGAAACGGTAAAAGTGGTTGGCGAAAATTCAACTATGCAGGAGGTTCGTAATCTTTTAGGTGGTTTCGGATTTTCCGGAGATTCAGTAGAAAAAAAGGTTTCAGTCTTAAGCGGCGGAGAAAAAATAAGGCTAGCATTTGCGAAATTGCTTATAAATCCACCGAATTTTCTGATACTGGATGAACCGACCACACATCTTGATATTTCGGCCAGAGAGTCATTAGAAGATGCTTTGAGAGAATTCCAAGGAACAATATGCGTAGTTAGTCATGACATAGAGTTTGTAAGAAATGTTGCAACAAAAATAGTCGCAATGAAGCCGCCAGGAATAAAAGTGTATTTTGGCGGCTACGACTATTATCATGAAAAGATGGCAGCGGAAAATTCTATTGGTCAGTTTGCCAAAGAAAATTCGTCCCCCGACATTTCCAGCAGAAAACAAAAGAGAAGGGAGCGGGCTGAATTTATACACGAGCGTGCGCGCAAAAGACGAGAAATCACAAAAATGCTGGCCGAATTGGAGAAACGGATAGAAAGTCTTGAAAGAGAAGAAAAGGATCTAGTCGAAAAAATGCAGTCCCCTGATCCTACAATCGATTATGCCACAATAAATAGACGCCTATACGAGATTCACATTGAAATTCCAGAAGCGCTTAAAGAATGGGAACAGGTTTCAAAACAGATGGAGGAATTTATTAAAGGAGACAAATTAGATGACGTACGATGATTTCACTTTCGGATCCAGTATCAGCCCCCGATCCTGAGGATATATCCCTTTAAATATTCTGATTCCGGAAAAGACAAGCTAATTGGATGATCTGCCGGCTGACCAAGCGTTGCGAGAATAGCAACTTTACGACAGCTGTCGCGTGCCGCTCTTTCAAGTATCTGCCTGAATCTCTCTCTAGATATTCCAGATGAACAAGAAAACGTTGCAAGAAATCCTCCATCTCTGACCAGCTTAATCCCAAGGAGATTTATGTCTTTGTAGCCACGTTCGGCTTTATCGGCATCCTTGATTGTGGGCGCAAACTTAGGCGGATCGAGTACGATTATATCAAAATCAATACGAGAATCCCTGAAAGTCCTCAAGATGGAAAATGCATCTCCCCGATGAGATTTTAAATCTATGTTCGCAAATCCATTTAAATCCAAATTTTTTTTTGCCAACGCAAGCGAATCCTCCGATTCGTCCAGTATATGAATAGATGAAACTCCCCGCTCGGCACAATACGTTCCAAAACCTCCACTAAAACAGAATGCGTCCAGTATTCTCATTCCGGGTTTTGCGAAATTCGCAACAGCCATGCGATTTTCGCGTTGATCCAGGAAAAAACCTGTTTTTTGTCCATTCAGGAGGCTAACTGCAAACTTTAAACCATTCTCATTTATAAGTATTTCATTTGGCGGTTCTTTTCCGAATAAAACCCCTTTTGAAACAGATAAACCTTCAAGCTTGCGAATTTCGCAGTCATTTCTTTCAACTACTCCGCTAACTTCGCAAACCCTAGCTATTATAGAAGCCAACTCTGTTTTCATTTTATCCATTCCGGCGGTATTTGTCTGAATAACCGCGTAGTCATAGAATTTATCAATTACCAAACCAGGCAGTCCATCAGACTCGGAAAAAACAACTCGGAAGGAATCAGAATTGATATTTAAATTTTTTCTTTGGGCATAAGCCTGAGAAATTTTATTCTCTAAAAAATTGGTGTTAGGAATTTCGTCCTCCTTGAAGGAAATCACTCTCGCTCGAATACTGCTAAGCGGATTATAATGCCCGTATCCTACAAAAGATCCGACCGAATCGAGTATTTTCACCAGACTACCGGGTTTCAAATCTTTCGGCTCGTTTGAGATGGCTCGAGAAAAAAACCAAGGATGGATATTTGAACATTTTTTTTTGCTGTCAAAAATGATCTTATTTAACTTGATCTCAGGTGTTTTCATTTTTTTAAGTATTCGTCTTCATATGCTATCCTGCATTACCTGCGGGATTAGTTCTATGAGTTTATCAGCACTAAAAGCGTATCTTCCATTTTTTTCCGCTGCTAAGCCGTGTATATACACTCCCAATATTGCGGACGCAAACGGATCAAGCCCTTGGGCACAAAGAGACGCAAGCAAACCAGCAAGAACGTCTCCGGTCCCCGCGCTTGCCAGAGAGAGGCATCCGCTTATGTTTAAATATACCTTCCCGTTTGGATCAGCGATCAATGTTCTGCATCCCTTCAAGACGATCACATTACCAGTCTTTTTTGCAAGTTGTTTCGCGGAAGAAATCCTGTCCTCCCCGTATTTTATCCCATAAGCCAGACAGAGTCTTTTCATCTCGCCCTCGTGCGGAGTAAGAATCCCCAGAACGCTTCTCTTTGGAAGTCGTTTTCTAGATATTATATTCAGAGCATCAGCATCAAATACGATCTTCTTTCTACTTTTCCATAGCAGGTCAACAAGAGGAAAGGTCGAATCGGCCGGGGTCATTCCTGGTCCCACACATATTGCGTTAGATTTTTCAAGGACTGAATTTAATTCAGGAGTAATTGAATTTCGACAAAATACGCCATTTTCAGAAGGGACTTTTAAGCTTATTATAGCCTTTTTTATGTTGCGAATTTCGCAACCTCTTGGAGAAAGCAAAGTTACAAGCCCAGCACCTGACAATAAGGCGGAGGAAGCGGATAAAACAGGTGCTCCTGAATATTTGGCACTTCCGGCAATCACAGTTACAACCCCTTTCGAGAATTTGTTGCTGTTATTGGGATGCCTCGGAATTAATGAACCTATTTCGCTTGGAACGACGGCATTCAATTCAGACTTATAATCAGACAAGAGAGTTTTTGGAAAGCCGATGTCAACAAAACGCAAAATTCCGGTCACAAGCAGCGCATCATCAAAAAACAAACCTCTCTTAGGAGCTCCGAAGGTAACAGTAAGATCGGCTCTTACACATGGGTTAAAGGCCTTCCCAGAATCACTGTCCAGACCCGATGGAACATCAAGTGCGACGACTGGACGACGGCTTGAATTAATTGCCCTTATCCATGATGCTATTTTGCCAGACGGTACTCCAGATAGTCCTGTTCCAAGTAGAGCGTCAACAACTATTGATTTTGGAGGAAAATCGGATGCAAAAAGTTTTTCGCGAAATTCGCATGAAACTGATTTTTGAATCTTGTTAAAATGGCAGGCGGCATCGCCCTTCAAATCCTCTTTTTTCGCACAAATCAATGTTTTTACTGGAAAACCATTTTTTGTCATTTCTCTTGCAACAACAAACCCATCTCCGCCATTATTGCCTTTCCCACAAAGTATTATGATTTTTTTTGTTGAAGGGTGGAATGCGTTTATGAAATCAAGGATCTCCTCGGAGGCTCCAGAACCAGCTCTTTCCATAAGGGCCAAGCCCGACGCCAGATTTTTCGCTATACAACGACTATCGAGTTCCCTAACTTGGGCTGAACTGAGAATTTTCATTATGGCACGCTCGAGATTGTATTATGGATTATTGCTATTTCAGTCTTGTTTCCATTATAACAAATCCTACAGCGTAATCTTTTTCATGGCTTATGCTGAGGTGTATTCTTGTTATGGAATTTTTCTTTGCCCTTTTTAGCGCATTACCCTTCAGTTTTAGTGATGGGGCGCCATTTTTGTTGTTGCTCACGGATATGTCCTTCCAGGAACATTGAGATCCTATTCCGCATAGGAGAGCCTTTGAGGCTGCTTCCTTGGCCGCCCACCTACCAGCCAAGAAAATTTCCTTATCAGAACGTTTGCGAGAGTCTTCTATTTCCGAGGCAGTAAATATTTTTTCAAGAATTCTGCGACCATGTTTGGCGAGCAGTTCTCGCATTCTTGAGATTTGAACTATGTCAGCACCAACACCAAAAATCATATATGTGGACCAAAAAATTGTAGTCGTAAAAGAGTAATTAAGACCACGAAATATATCACGAGATGCCACAGCTTCAAGAGGCTGATATTGCAGGGCAAAATTACTAAAAATATTAGCTTTTGCAAAAAAATGAACTAGAATTAAAAAATTGATAAAACGGGACTCCGGCATATAGAATGACAACTCATCCAAAAACTAGAGAATATCATATTTCTCCGAACGGCAACGATTCAAACGAGGGCTCTCTAAAGAGGCCTTTTAA
>CAZXAC010000051.1:0-13825 GCA_964638335.1 uncultured Lentisphaera sp.
AGTCCTACCTTTAGTAATATCTTATGAGAAATAAAAACTGTTAAAATCTGTCTGGTTTTATGAGGGCAGGTTCCGTATGGTGAAAATTTTTTGGAGAAAGAGTAATGGCCGAACATCCTAACATCGTTTTGTTTGTAGCGGAATCATACCGCGGAGATGTTCTTGGTCATCACGGCAACCGTGCGGCCGTAACTCCAAATCTGGATGCGATAGTCGCAAATGGTGCGGTCTCCTACACGAACGCCTTTTCTCAGAGCCCAGTTTGCTCTCCTAGCCGATGCTCATTCATGACCGGATGTTACCCGCATGTAAATGGTCACCGTTCAATGCGAAATCTGCTGAAAGATCATGAACCTCATCTTCTCAAGTCCCTGCGAAAAGAAGGTTACTGGGTTTGGTGGGGAGGAAAGAACGATCTCGTCGCCTTGGAGAGGAGTGAGGATATCTCCAGACATTGCGACGTCCGCAATATTATCCCAAAGGATTATCCGGCTGGCGAATATAAAATTCCACCAATTTCAAAAGATGATCCCCGTTATGCGGTTGATTATCGGGGGGTAGCCGACATTAACGCAGATGGAGAACCATTCAACCAGAAAGATTCGATAAACGTCCAAGGGGCCATAGACGCAATAAGCACTCATTCAGGGAAGAAGCCTTTCTGCATTTATCTGCCTTTGACACTGGTCCATCCACCTTATGCGACTACACGCGAATTTTATGACCTTATAAATCCTGACTTGTTGCCTCAACGCCTGTCCGTCGAGCATGGTGAAGCTCCAGTGATGGATGCGTTGCGCAAAGCCTATGGATCCGATCGTTTAAGTGAGGCCCAGTGGAAGGATGTTCGCAGAGTGTATTATGCAATGTGCTCCCAGATAGATGATTTTTTCGGACGTGTGGTTTCGGCTGTTGAAGCCAAAGGCGTGTATGATAACACCTTGATCCTCTTTTTTTCCGATCACGGAGATTTTACTGGAGATTACGGCCTACCGGAAAAGACACATTGTACCCTGCAGGACTGCCTGCTAAATGTACCATTGATCATCAAGCCGCATGCATCATTGCCAGTAAAGCCCGGATTGCGCCAACATCTCACCGAGCTGATCGACATACCAGCAACAATTTATGATCTCTTAGGAATTGACCCGGGCTACGATCATCAGGGTATCTCGCTGCGGGGGTCTTTGGAGGGAGATGAATCCGAATTGCGTGACGCAGTATTTGCCGAAGTCGGCAGCCGTAGGGGGGAGACGGCTTTCAAGAACATGCAGGCAAGGGAGATGTCGGAAGGCTCCTTTTATCGGACTCAATCGGGTGCAGTTTTTCCATTCCACGACGACGGTAAAACTGCACCCGATTGAGTCCGATAAAAGGAGCAGTTTTTCCATTCCACGACGACGGTTCCTACGCCGTAATGTGCCGCACGAAAACTCACAAGTATATCCGCCGTGGCTACACGGAGTTTCACGAGCTGTACGATCTGACGGAGGATCCCGGCGAACTTCGCAATCTTGCTGGCAGACCTGAATATTCCGAAATTGAAAGAAAGATGCAGTTGCGCTTATTGGATTATTTTATGCGCACGGCAGATGTGCTTCCGAGGAAACAGGACAAACGTGGATTTTAGTTTATCGGAGTCAGACATACTCTCTCATCCTTCCCGCCCACCTTACCGGACTTGCTTGATTTATCTCGTTGCTTATACTGAAAAACGTTTGTTGATTCAAATCAAACGCAACTCAGTATTAGCCAAATCTTTCATTGCAGGGAATGAGACAAGAATCTACATGAATAGTACAAGAAATCGTGATGTCTTTGTACGATATTTGCATTTGCGTTTGAGTTTTGATGTGGAGAATCCTAGTATGGTATTAATCTACATTTTGCGGTTCAATCAGTCGAAAAGTATTTAAGTTGTTGAAGTTCAATATGGCGTGAACTGCATTGCAGTTCACGAAATATACCTTTAAGAATCGGCTGATTGAACCCGCGAGGGTTAGACCATTGCAGCGTATCTGTTTGTCAAGAAGAGGCTTGGAGTAGTTACTATCACGTGACCACGTTGGCACGTGGAACGTGACTCACGTGGCACCATCGCCTTGATTTCTCGCATCTAAGCCGCACTGTCCAAACGCAAAATGTAGGTTAACTTCGTGTACTTCGCGGCTTTGCGTGAGTATGGATTCATGAAACAGTCTACGAAGCCATTGTCGTTATTTCAGCAAGGACTTCATAACGGATACCAATTTCGCGAAGGCCTCAGATTCGTTGTATGAGCCGACAATATTGCCTTTCCTGAACAGGATCATCCTTCCGTTTTTTGCACCGCTGATTCCTATGTCGGCATCTTTAGCTTCTCCCGGGCCGTTCACGGAGCATCCCATTATTGCGATCTTCGCGGGGTTGAAAATGCCTCCGGCAATTTTAATTTTTTCGATTTCCTTTTCGACTTTTGAAAGCAGTCTTTCCAGTTTCACTTCAGTTCTGCCGCATGTCGGGCATGAAACTATTTCCGGGCATCCCTGCCTAAGTCCTGCCGCTTCAAGTATCATTATCGCAGTATGGACTTCTTCAACTGGATTACCTGTCAGGCTTACTCTTACAGTGTCGCCTATTCCATCGAGAAGTAGAGAGCCTATTCCAACTGATGATTTGACGGCGCCTCTGAATTTTCCTCCCGCCTCAGTGATCCCAAGATGAAGAGGATAATCGTATCTTTTAGAAAATTCCCTGTATGCGAGAACTGTTGAAGGAACATCAGACGCCTTCAGTGAGACTTTTATATCTTTGAAACCATGCCTTTCCAGCATAAGGCATTGCTCTATCGCGCTCTCCACTAAGGCTTCAGCCAGGACTTGGCGCTTTTTCCCCTCCGGACATGATTTGATTCTTTTTGCGAATTTCGCAGGAAGGCTTCCTGAATTCGAACCGACTCTGATTGGAATGCCAGCCTCAGCGCAGGCCTTTGCGATTTTCGCGACAGCCTTTTCTCCTCCAATGTTTCCGGGATTTATCCTGATCCCGGCGGCTCCGTTCTTTACACACAGAAGCGCCAAACGATGATCAAAATGTATGTCGGCAACAACAGGGATAGGGCTTTTTCCACTTATAACCGAGAGGGCTTCGGCGGCGCTAAAATCAGGAATCGCCACTCTTACTATCTGGCATCCCACCGAATGGAGTTTTTTTATTTGGCGCAATGTCGCGGAGGAATCACGGGTGTCCGTATTTGTCATTGACTGGATCGAGACAGGAGCCCCACCGCCTATTTTAACTCCGCCCAGGGATACTGTTCTTGTTTTCTTTCGATTTATGACACACCTCGTTTCTTTCTGCAAATCTACATGGAATTATTGAAATCTCAAGGAGCAAGAAGTTTGCTTGTTTTTAGGATCTATCCGTCTTGTACTAAATAAAGTTGATTTCAATCGATTGTGAATCCGATCCCGCTCTTGGTGCCTTTGTGCGAAAAAATACTCTCTCCATTTTTCGAGGACAGGTTTTTCGCTGCCACCAGTTCAATCGATTACGACCTGTCCCCCGTAGCTCGAATGGCGAAGGGGGATAGCGATTACGATAGCGATAGCGACCCCGACGCCGACCTATCCCTCATAGTCCGGAGAGCGAAGGGGGATATTGACCCCGATGGAATTATATGGGACAGCAGTGGTTTCTATAAAGCCAGTTCCCCTTGTATATATTTAATCTTTTGCAGTTCTCTTCCAATTAATATGTTTTTTATCCTCGGCAGTTGCTTTTCAAAATTTTTTACGTGATAGGCTTCGCATGAGATGAAATGCTGAGCTCTTTTAAGTGCTACTCCGAATCGGACAAGATCTTCGTAGCGTAATTTTGAGAAGCGTCTCGACATAACTATTTTTCTGGCGCCCTCAACTCCTATTCCTGGCACTCTGAGAATGGC
Source organism: uncultured Lentisphaera sp. (assembly GCA_964638335.1). Taxonomy (GTDB): domain Bacteria; phylum Verrucomicrobiota; class Lentisphaeria; order Victivallales; family GWF2-50-93; genus DYMC01. The sequence goes on from CAZXAC010000051.1 coordinate 3,926, forward strand.
GGATTCGTCAGCCGAATTCAAATCCACCGGGAAAAATTGCGGATTTCGCAATGCCCAGGCGCATTTTGGATCCAGCGCCTTGTCAAGAAAAGGGCAGGAATTAGGAGTTATTTCCTCAGTGTTAAATCCATAAAAACGCAGAAGCCAGTCAGCTTGGTAAAGACGATGTTCTCTCAGCAGCGGAGTAGCGAAATTCGCAGAAGATACGAAATCTTTCCCGACAGGAACGTAGGCGGAGTAGTATACCCGTTTGAGAGAGAATTTGTCGTAAAGTGTTTTGGATAGCGACAAAATCTGCCTGTCGTCTTCCGGGCTTGCCCCAATTATCATCTGAGTGCTTTGCCCTGCCGGAGCGAAAAGCGGAAGCTTGCGGTGCTTCCTGCGCTCCTCACGGTTTTCCGATATGCCTTTATTTATTTGAGACATCGGACGGAGAATGGCTTTTTTGTTTTTGTCCGGAGCTAAAATCGAAAGGGAGTTTTCGGACGGCAGTTCTATGTTAACGCTTATCCTGTCGGCAAGGAGCCCAGCCCTGCGGATGAGTTCATCGCTCGCCCCCGGAATTGTTTTCATATGTATGTAGCCGCCAAAACCCTCGTCCATGCGGAGCTTTTTTGCCACCTCTATCATTTTTTCCATAGTGTGGTCTGGGGATATTATCACCCCAGAACTTAGGAAGAGCCCTTCAATATAGTTTCTTTTGTAAAATGAAACGGTGATTTCGACTATCTCATCAGGAGTGAAGGCTGCCCTTGGAATGTCATTGCTTCGCCGGTTCAGACAATAGGCACAGTCGTAAATACAATAGTTTGTCATAAGAAGTTTCAAAAGCGAAATGCATCGGCCGTCATCAGACCAGCTATGGCATATTCCTCCGCTGGAAGTGTTTCCAAGATGGCACGATGAACGTCGCTTGCCGCTTCCGCTCGAAGCGCATGACGCATCGTATCTGGCGGCCTCCGCAAGTATTGATATTTTTTCCGAAGTATTCATGATTGGACCATCGATTGTATTCAGATCCGCTTAGAAACAACTCAGAGAGAAGAAGCTTTTACGTTAAATTATTTTATCATAGTCCGTACAGACTAGAGGCAGGATCCGCCATTTGCTAATCTTTTTCTCAGGAATCCTGTCCGTTTTTCCATAGGCATGGAAAGTCTTGACAAGATCATTGATAATTCCATTTTCGCTGAATCACTTACTTTGCCTGCCTTTCCTGCGATTGTTTTTGCTTGTGTTTTTTTCTTTTCTTCATTTTTTATTTTTAAAGTTTTTACAAGTATTGGCAACACTGCTTTGTCCTTATCCTGTCCTGCGAGTTTTTTACTCCTTATTATATCTTTGAGGCATGCGATGTTTAGATTGTAGATTCGGTCAAATGAGACCTTGGAGCTTTTTTTCATCAAGCAGTCAAATGATTTTACGCCTAAGACATTAATCAGGAAATCTAGATACAACTCTTTTCCCGGAGCTTGTATTTGAAAGAACGTTCCATAATTTAAGAATTTAGCGTCGAGATGCTTGGCTATTTTTCTCAATTTTTTTATCGTATCATCAGAATCCCTTACGCAAAAATAAATATCCATGGTGGTCACAGGGGCACCTTGAATTGCGGCGGCAGAATTGCCTATCATTACCGCTTCCAAACCGATGTGCGCGAAAGCTTCGGCAACTTCAATCAAAATATTTTTCGCATCCATAATATCCTCTTGCTTCTAGATGGAATTTGCTCCCCCCCTACGGGTAGTATAGTCCCTGACCACTTATCTTCAAGACGGATTTTTATTTATAATGAATTGCACGCAAATCAGCATTATTTTGAGCTTTATTAGACGGCTATACTTTGAGTTTTGGATCAAGTGCGTCCCTTATCGCGTCGCCGACGATGTTGAGCGAGAGTACGAGAAGGAACATAAAACCCGTTGCGCCAGCGATTTCCCACCATACTCCACGCCACAGTCTCATCTGTCCGTCGGCTATCATAACGCCCCAGCTTGGTTCGCTCTGGACTCCGAGCCCGAGATAGCTTACTATTACCTCGGTCATGATCGCGTATGAGAATCTTACGCTGAAATAGATTATTGCGATGTGAGCCAAATTAGGAAGTATGTGCCGGAAAATTATGCGGAAATCTCCCAGCCCCAAGACCCGCGCCGCCTGGACGTATGATTCATTCTTCAGGCGCATTGTTTCAGATCTCAGAATGCGGCAGAGCCCCACCCACCCAGTCATTCCTATGCCTATGTATATTGCCAGCATTCCAGAGTCTGTGTTTAGCCCTTTAGCGACCAACGCGAATCCCGAGGCAAGCGGAGGAATAAGAAAACCTTTTGTGACAAGCAGTGAGAAGGCGAGAATGAAAAGCAATGTCGGTATTGAAGCGAACGAACTGTAGAACCAGACTATAACTTCGTCGATCAATCCCCCGAAATAGCCTGAAATTATTCCCGCCGCCACGCCTATTAATCCTGAAATTATTCCCGCGAGCAGTCCTATCTTTATAGCTGTCTTGGATGCGAAAAAAGCTCTAAGAAGGACATCCCTTCCTTTGAAGTCTGTGCCGAGTGGATTTTTTGCAGACGGTTCCTTGTAGGCGTCCTTGATATCTCCGGCGTCATAAACTGGGGCCCTCGACGTAAGCTTACAAAATATCGAATATGTTTCGCCTAGGAAAGCAGACACGAGAAAAAGGGTTATAATCACCGAGGCGACCGCGGTGAAGGCATCTCTAAAAAAAACTTTTTTGATGGTCTCTCTCATCCGCTTCCTGTCCTCAAAAAGGACTTTTGAGTTTTTATTCCTTAAAACAGAGGATATTTTATCAGTCCGTAATCTTCAAGTCAATTCGAAATCCTTACAAAATGAGTTCAGAAAGAAAACCTAAGGTGCTTTTCATAGGTTCCGGCAGGATAGGAACGGAGTCTCTTGCGAAAATCGCAAATTCTGCGAAAATTGATTTTCTAGGAATTGTCACTCAGGAAGACAAGCCTGCAGGAAGAAAGCTTCAACTGAAGCCAACTCCTGTAGCGGAATGGGCTTGTAGCAACTCTCTGCCTGTAGAGAAAATACGCTCAGTAAATGATCCAGATTTTGTTTCAAAAGTGAGGGCAATGGGCACCGATATCATATTTTTAGCGTCCTTTGGACAAATATTGAAAGCCGAAATCCTGTCCGCTCCAAATGTCGAACCCCTGAACCTTCATGCATCATTGCTTCCCAAGTTCAGGGGAGCTTCACCGATACAGGCGGCGATAATCTCAGGAGAAAAACAGGCAGGAATATCCTTCATGCGAATGGAGAAAGGACTTGATACAGGACCGGTATTTGCGAAATTCGCAACAGATATTTCTTCTGATGAGGACAGTGAGAGCCTTGAAACTAAGCTTGCTTGTTTAGCCGCCCAGCACGTTGAGGATGTGATATTGAAAATATTCAAGCGCGAATTGGAGCCTGTCCCGCAGGACAACAGTCTTGCGACTTACGCTGCTAAGATTGAAAAATCCGATGGTCTGATAGATTGGAGAGAAGATGCCTTGCGCGTAGAGAGGAAGGTAAGGGCTTTCCGCCAATGGCCCGGTGCGTTCTTCCAACTCGATCTTGATGGGAAAAAACAAAGAGTAAAAATTGTCCGAGCAAAAGTTTGCCCGGAAATCCAAGGAGCACTAGGAGAAATTATAAGGACAGATAAAAAATTGATCGTAGTTTGTGGAAAAGCCGGAATCGAACTTGAAAGGATTATTCCGGAGGGCAGAAGAGAAATGGACGCGACCGAATTTTTAAGAGGATGGAAATCTTAAAATTATTAAATATTTAGATCTTAAAATCACTAAATCACTAAATCACTAAATTGCTAAATCTTAAAATCACCAAATCTTAAAATAATATATGTGCGGAATAGCTGGAAAAATTAATATTGATGCATCCCCTCCTGAGATGAGGGAACTTGAGGCGATGCGTCAATGCCTTCAACATCGCGGTCCAGACGGTTTTGGAGCAGAAGTTTTCGGCAATATAGGTCTTGCCCACGCAAGATTGTCCATTATAGATCTTCCGGGTGGCTCTCAGCCTCTTTCAAATGAGGACGGGAGCGTATGGGTGGTTTTCAACGGGGAGATATACAACTATCGCGAACTTCGCACTGACTTGAAGAGCAGGGGACATTTGTTCAAGACGGACTCGGATACGGAAGTTATAGTCCATCTTTACGAAGAATACGGAAATGATTTTGTCAAGATGATGAATGGGATGTTTGCCTTCGCTGTGGCGGATCTGAGGCAGAAGAAGGTTCTGCTTGGAAGGGACAGGCTCGGACAGAAGCCCCTTTATTATTTCCATCACAAGGGAGTGTTTGCGTTTGCGAGCGAAGTTCCGGCCTTGAAGGCGTTGAAGGAATTTCCCAAAGAATTGAGACTTCAATCTCTTCATGATTATTTTTCCCTGCAGTATATCCCTTCCCCCAATACGGCATATGAAAATGTCCGTATATTGCCTCCAGCTCACACTCTGCAACTTGATGTTTTAAGCGGCGCTCTTGCCCTATCTCGATACTGGAGCATTGACTTTTCCAAGAAGCGCACGATATCGGATGACGAGGCTCAAGTCGAACTTTATGACCTTCTCATCGATTCCGTCCGCATGCGTCTCATGTCCGATGTTCCTATTGGAGCATTTCTTTCGGGTGGCATGGATTCATCAATTATCACGGCTTTGATGGCGGAACTGGGCGTGTCGCCCCTTCGCACTTTTACTGTGGGATTCTCTCAAAAACTTTACGATGAAAGATATTCGGCAAGAGAAATATCTGCGAAATTCGCAACCTGCCATTACGAAAAGATGGGAAATCCTGACGACTTCAACCTTTTGAAGAGTCTGATTGCGAAGATGGGACAGCCTTACGCGGATTCCTCGATAATCCCGACCGCATTGGTTAGCGCATTTGCGGCGAAAGAAGTTAAGGTGGCCCTTGGAGGCGATGGAGCTGACGAGCTCTTTTGCGGATATTACCGCTACCTGCTGATGAAATACGCCTCTTTTGCGGACATCCTGCCATCTTTTGTCCGCAGAAATCTTTTCGGCGCAGTTGCGGGGATTGTTCCTGTTGCTTCGAGTGAAAGAACTCTAGCCGGAAAGCTTCGTAGAATTCTGAAAGTTTTCGCGGAGAATCCGGACATCAGATATCACCGGATAATAGTCCGTTTTGATGAAGAAATAAAAAAATCCCTCTATGGCGCTAGAATGAGAAATTGCGAATTTCGCAGTTCCGCCGAATATTTGCGGGAATTGTCATACAATTTGAAAATAGATAACAGTATCGAAAGATACTCAGCTCTTGATATGGATACATATCTGAACGGTGACATACTTGCCAAACTTGACATTGCTTCGATGGCAAGTTCTCTTGAGGCGAGAAGTCCTTTCCTCGATTATCGGGTCGCCGAATTTGCCGCTTCTCTTCCTATGAGATTAAAGCAGAAGGGCAGTAGCAGGAAGCATATTCTCAGAAAAACATTTCAAGGCGTATTGCCTGAAAAAATTTTAAACAGAGAGAAGAAAGGATTTGGTGTGCCTCTCGCCGATTGGTTCAAGGGCTCTTGGAGCAGAATAGCTGAAGAAAACATAATCGAGGGCAGGGCAGTAAAGGAAGAATTCCTCTCAAGAGATTCAGTTACAAGAATGATAAATGAACACCGCAGAGGCTCGGCCGACCATAGCTACGCGCTTTTCGCTATATTATGTTTTGCCCTTTGGCTTGACGCGGAATAAAATATGTGACAACTCTCCAGCCATTGAAATGCTTCCAAACGCCGTTATCATTGGAGCATTATAATCGGGATAAGAATTTAGAGTTTTCCCTGATTGTATTTTCGATTTTTTACTGTATGGTTCTTGTCCGCACAGGAGCATAATATGAAATCCTTCAATCCGTTGGGGAAGTATCTTTTTTTTGTCTTCTGTGTTTTCTTGGTGTTCTCCTCATCTGTCTATTCCATGCCAGCAAATCCTAGGACGATTGATATTGTCCAGCCTGATGGCAAGAAAGTGAAAGTGAAAATGAACGGTGACGAACACTTTTCCTGGCATGAGGATGTGAATGGATATGTTGTCCAAAAAGACAATAACGACGGTTTCTGGAAATATGCTGTGCCAAGAAAGAATGAAGCGGCTTTTGATGTTCTTCCTGATGAAAGGCTAGGAGAATCCAATCCACAGGCGAAAGGTCTGAAGAAAAGGGATCTTCCGGACAGAAAACTCATAAATGAAAAGATAAATAAAAGGAAAAGCAGGAATATTGATTCGAATATAAGTCCTGTACCTACGAACCGTCAACCTGCCCCTAAGCCCATTGATGACAGTGAGGGCAGTTCTTCGCCCGCTTCTCCTCCACCAATGAAAATTCCAGTGTCAGGTAATTCCACAGTCAAGAACGTAGTCATACTGGCATGTTTCTCCGATCAGTGGAGTGGAGGAACTGTCAATCCTCAGTATGGGCGTCCAACTGCGGAATATGTAAACCTGTTCAATGAATTAAATCATGTTTCCGACGGGGCTCTGGGTTCGGTGCAGGATTATTACAGTGAAAATTCCTACGGTAATCTCAGCATGGAGAGTATTGTGGTCCCGTGGGTTCAACTTCCCCAAAACCAGGCATACTACGGTGGAAATGACGCTTTTGGAGACGATTCAGAAGCTAGACAGATGGTGCAAGATGCCATTAATGCCGCTGAAACCGCTGGTTTTGATTTTTCACAGGGCGATGGCGATGGCGATGGTTGGGTGGATTGTCTGACTATCATTCATTCTGGATACGGCGAGGAATGGGGCGGTCAGAGCGACTGCATCTGGTCGCATCAATGGGGATTGGAGAATATCATATCGAAGGACGGTGTGAGGATGAAGACCTATCACACCGAACCTGCCTGCAGAGGATTCCAGAGCGACTTATATGGGGATATTACGAGAATAGGGGTGATATGTCATGAAATGGGGCATTTCTTCGGACTTCCCGATCTTTATGACTACAGCAGTACTTTTGGCGGGCTTGGTGATTGGTGCATTATGTCTGGAGGCGGATGGAATGGTGATAATGGAAATCAGCCGGCTCATTTCAGTGCCTGGTGTAAGATCTCACTGGGTTTTGTAAATCCAAGAATAGTCCATTCCAGCAACGGTATATCTATCGGATGCCTGAACAGCAACCCTGATGTCCATTTATTGCGGGACGGATGCTCCAATAGCGAATATTTCCTGATTGAAAACCGACAGAAGATTGGTTTTGACAGTTCCCTGCCGGGAGCTGGGATAATCATATATCATGTTGACGGGAAGAGTTCAAACAATGACCTTTTTACATGGGATCATCCCCTTGTGAAGATAGAAGAGGCTGATGGAAACAACGCCCTTGGAAATCCATTAGGTCCAGGAGGAGAGGCAACTGACACTTGGACGAACGTGAACGGCATTGCCGGAGGATTCAGGGATCAGACCGGTGAGGATTCCACCAACTCAATGCGGTATCAAGGCGCAGTGGACTACTTAAGGGATGACATTTCGTCCTACTATACTTACAACACCATCAGCGGATTTTCCGCTTCAGCAGCTACTATGACCTATAACCTCTCAAGCCTAGTGCCTGTCGTAAGTGGACAGAACGTATCTACGCCGGACTACACGGTAACATGGACTCCCTCATACAATGCTGATTTATATGAGATACAGGAATGCAGCGCACCCCCGAGTTCTTTTACAGATGGAGCAGAAGATGAGGATTCAATGTGGGAAAATTGGGTAATCGGCGGACAGGTGATACGTTCGTCAGCCGACAAGAAAAGCGGAAGTCGTAGTTATTATTTTACATCTTATGATGGAAGTAAGTGGTATTCATCGGTCTCTTCCCTGTCAATGAGGGAGACTCTGACTATAACCGAAGATATTAACCTGAGTTTCTACTACATGTGCGGGGCAAATGCGAATAATGGGTATTTGAAGCTTCAGGCATCAGATGATGAAGGATACACTTGGAAAACACTGTGGGCCCACAGTGGAGGTCTAGTTTCTTCATGGAGTCAGGTTTCAAAAAATGCATCACACTTTACCGCCCTCGGTTTTTCCGTGGGGGACACCGTCAAACTGCGCTTCATTATGAACCTAGAGGATACTACCGGTTCAGGCTCTTTTCCCGCATACGGCTGGGCGATTGATGATATATCGGTGACAGACACTGAGTATGGTGGTTTTAGTGGAAGCACCCTCAGCAGTTCAATAAACGTAACATCCTATGATATTTCCGGTAAAAGTAATGGCGAATATAAGTACCGTGTAAGAGCCAATGTGAACGGTTCTTGGAATAAATGGTCTTCGTACGCGACTGTAACAGTGGATATCCCGGCTCCGGAGATAGATATCAAGGGGAACTCCGTATCCATCCAGGATGGGGATGCAAGCCCAAGTGTCGCAGATCATACGGATTTTGGAATTGTTGACGTTGAAAACGATACACTCACAAGAAATTTCATCATATACAATGATGGGTCGTTGCCCTTGGACCTTTCCGGAACTCCTAAAGTCAGTATTTCCGGAGCAAATGCTGCGGACTTCACGGTATCTGTCCAACCGTCTTCTCCGGTGGCCGCTGGAGAAAATACAAATTTTCAGATAACATTTGATCCCTCGGCAAGCGGAGCTAGAACGGCAACAGTAAGCATAAATAATAATGTTTCCGGAAAAAACCCATATGATTTTGCCATAAAGGGCACTGGGCTGAACACTGGCAAAATGCAGTTCAGTGCCGCAACGTACAGTCAGAACGAATATTCGAGCACAGCAAGTATTTCCATCACCAGGACCGGAGGTTTTGAAGGCGCGGCATCGGTTACTTACACGACAAGCAACGGCACCGCGATTGCGGGCAGTGACTATACGGCCGTGTCCGGTACTGTTTCATGGTCTGCTGGAAGCGGAGGCACGAAAGTCGCAAGCATTAGCATCATCAATGATGCTGAGGTTGAGGGAGCTGAAACTATAAATTTGACTTTAAGCAATCCTGTCGGCGCAATACTTGGAACACAGGACACTGCAATACTGACAATAGTTGATAATGATTTTACCCTTACCATGCAGGATGACGGACATGGAAGCGCAAGTTCATCAGGAATTGTCCCATCCACAGTATACACCACAGCCAATATTTTAGCCGAACCGGATCCGAACTACCATTTTGTGAACTGGATTGCAACAGGTGATGTAACTTTCGCAAATTCCAATCCAAATCTGGCCCAAACCAGTATAACATATCGGAGCAACGCTACTGTAACTGCGAACTTCGCGCACGACAGCGCCGAACTGACCACTACGACAATTGGGGGAGGTTCTGTGGACCCAGCTTCAGGGATTTTCAATACCGCGACTGCGATACCGATAACCGCGACACCAGGCGGAGGAAATAGCTTTGCTGGATGGACAGTCACCGGAGATGCAACAGTAGATGATACGGAGGACCCGACCAGCATCCTCACACTCACTGGTGATCACGGTTCTGCAGTAGAACTTACAGCCAACTTCATAACGGGCTCTGCAACGATCCTCACGCTTTCTTCCGGGGAGGCAACTGAACCGGGAATATTTGACAATACGGTCGGAGCTATGAAGATTTTCAAAGTTGATGTCGGCGCCGGCGCTTTGCTGGAAGTGAAAACCAGCGGGAATGGAGACTGCGATCTATATGTCCGCTATGGTGCCGCACCTACACTGTCAGTATACGATGAGAAATCTACGGAAGATGATTCCACCGAGAAAATACGGATCAAAAATCCCACGCCAGGCATCTGGTATATAATGCTTTATGCCTACGACGTCTACGATACAGTTACGCTTGATATAAAAGTAGGGGACTTCGCTATCGGC
>CAZXAC010000052.1:0-13538 GCA_964638335.1 uncultured Lentisphaera sp.
GTCATATCGTCTTTCATAAGGCTTCCTCCTAGCTTGTTTATCCAGTTTTTCAGTTTTTTATATGCCAGCTAATATAATACTATTATTGTATAATAATTGGACTATATTGACTAATATACTGGATTATAATGGGCATTTATCATGAAAAAAGAGACGATAAAAAAATTTCCTCTCCATAGGTTCAGGAATGGGTCATCTATTATTTCACAGAATTTGAACCGTCTTGGCGTTGCTGTACGTTTTTTCTCTAAATACGTCAACAGAAAATTGCACTTGCACGGCACAGACATAGTACTTCTCAGCTTTATCCTTAAAGGGACTGGCAGGCATTATCTTGGAGACAATGTTTACGATGAGAAGCCAGGATACTTGAGCATCACGCATTACGGACAGTACCACGATATCATCACCGATCCAGGAGGAATGGACATCTTCAATATCTATCTCGATCTCGAAAGGCATCCATTGCCTTTTTTGCCTCCTGAGCTTCAACCCGTACTCCCTGAAATTCTCCCAATGCATCCGTGCCTCCAGAATAGACTGAACCGAATGACGCGACTTTTCATAAAAGATCATATGTCGGTGGCAAAAAATCTTTTTGCGATTGAGGAAGAAATTCTGAATGGAGCTAAAGGCTTCGAAGCAGCCGTAGGCCACTATTTCTCAATATTCCTTATTGACTGTTGCAGGAATGCTATTGAGAACGGAATGAACATTGAATCAAAAAAAACAATTCTCAAGAATTCATCAATGGAATCTGTCAGAAGGCATATTGATGCGAACTTCGCAAAAACTCACACTCTTGAATCGCTTGCGAATTTCGCAAAACTCAGCCCAGAATACCTATGCCGCGCATTCAGGAAATACACCGGCAAGACGGTTTTCAGTTATCTTGTTCAACGACGTATACAGGAAGCGATGGCAAAATTGAGATTCACCGATGACAAAATTATTTCAATAGCGGTTGACTGCGGTTTCAACGACTTGTCGTATTTTAACAGAAAGTTCAAGGAACTTGCGGGCAAGACTCCTAGAGATTATAGGAAATTTCTTGTAATGCCTCAGAAGAACCGTTAACCGCTAGTATGTTTCATAAGAAATTCATTTAAATAGGGAGATAAAAAAATAATGAGTAAATCCAATAGGATTGAGGACATTGATCAGAATTTCATTCTACGAGAGTTGAGAAACAAGAAATTTGCTTTCCGTAAGATAACAGAAAGGCCTTTTGAAATTGGCGGGTTTGCTTGGTTTGACAGGGACAAAGAGTTTAGGCGCTTGCCTTCCGAGCTTGTTTCCGAAAAATCACCTTTGAACGACGGGGCAAAAGAACTTTCGTGGTGTTCGAGCGGGGCAATGGTGCGCTTTAGGACAAATTCTAGGGACATCGCAGTAAAAGCGGGACTGCTTAATAAAAGCATGCTGCCTTACATGCCGCTTTCAGGACGCTCGGGGTTTGATCTCTACCTCAAGACGGGAGAAGGTTTCAAATTTCACGGCAACTTAAGACCGAGTTATGAGAATCCCGATTTTGTCGAGGCGGCATTTGGGCAAGTCATCGGCACTGAAATGAGGGAATGCGTAATCTATTTGCCTTTATACAACGGAATAAAATCGATGGAAATAGGTCTTTCGCCCGAAGCAAAATTGCTGGCACCTTTGCCGTTCAAATATCCAAATCCAATCCTATTCTATGGCTCTTCAATAACCCAAGGTGGCTGCGCATCGCGTCCAGGAAATGCTTATACGCACTTTTTGACCAGGTGGCTCGACGCAGGAATGATAAATCTTGGATTCGCCGGTTCCGGACGAGGCGAACCTGCTATGGCTGAATGTATATCATCTCTGAATCTGTCAGCGTTTGTGATGGACTATGATCACAATGCTCCGGATCTGGAGCATCTTTCAAATACACACGAGGTCTTTTTTAAGACAATCAGAAAAAAGCAAGCAGAGCTTCCCATAGTCTTAATATCTAAACCGGATTTCAATTCGGACAACATGAAGATCAATTCCAAACGCCGCAAAGTAATCCGGAAGACTTATTCTAATGCAATAAAGTCTGGAGATAGAAATGTTTACTTCATAGACGGCGAAACACTTTTTGGAAAAGATAACAGGGATGCATGTACCGTGGATGGCTGCCACCCGAACGACATTGGCTTTCTGCGCATGGCAGAAAATATCCTACCAATTCTGAAAAAGGCACTGGAGAAACGGAGAAATTAGATTATTAGCAAAGTTGAATTGGCTAGATTGAGGTCAGATACTAATGGCTCTAAGTTAAGGCATATTTTCTACATTTTTCGATTTCGAAATGTGTTGATTTCTAAATTCCACGATTTTATCTATTGTTTTTTTTTAATTGTGAATTAATTTTCTGGCTTCTGGCGCTATACTGTTTTTCAAGGTTTCGAGGCTTTACTCAGGAAAGAGTCTCGGATGAAAATCCGCAGAGAACTTATATCATGAAAAAGAAACGCGAAAACTGGGGATCGAAAATCGGGGTGATATTTGCCGTTGCCGGCAGCGCGATCGGCTTGGGTAATTTTCTGCGATTCCCAGTCAAAGCCGCAACAAATGGCGGTGGGACATTCCTAATCCCATATTTTATCGCGCTGTTTTTGATAGGAATACCGGTCGCGTGGATCGAATGGTCTCTCGGTAGGCATGGAGGAAAATACGGGCACGGCAGTGCACCGGGAATACTCAATGCGATTACTAGACGCCCATGGGCGAAATATCTCGGTTCACTGGGGATCTTCGGACCTCTTCTGATATTTTTCTACTATTGCTATATCGAGTCATGGTTGCTTGGTTTCACTTGGTATTCATTGACTGGCGAACTCTCGAAAGCCACTGCGTCTGGACAAATCGGAACATTTTTCGGGGACTACATAGGTCTCAAGACAGTAATATTCGCTGGGATTCCATCCGCCTTTTTCTTCTTTATAATAACATTTCTGACAAACTTCATCGTGATTTATTTAGGCATCAGGCGCGGCATCGAACTTCTAAATGAGGTAGCTTTGCCTGCGATATTCGCACTCGGACTGCTTTTGCTTCTTAGGACTCTAACCCTCCCGAATATCGGACAGGGGCTTGGCTACATGTGGAATCCAGACCTTTCAAAGCTTTTTGATTCCAAGGTGTGGTTTGAGGCGGCAGGGCAAATATTCTTCACTCTGTCCGTCGGCATCGGCGTCATTCTTACATACGCATCTTATGTCAGGAAGAAACAGGACATAGCGTTATCATCGCTCACGTCATGCGCCACAAACGAGTTCGCCGAAGTGATTGTAGGGGGGTACTCTCATAATTCCTCTGGCAATAGTAATTTACGGCGCTTCGAATATTTCCGAAGTTGCAAAGATGGGAACCTTCGGGCTAGGCTTTCAGACAATGCCAGTGATCTTCGGGAAAATAAATTGGGGAAGTTTTTTTCAGTTCGTCTGGTTTTTCCTGCTGTTTTTGGCTGGAATAACTTCCTCTGTGAGCATTCTCCAGCCCGCGGTCAGCTTTCTGGAAGATGATTCCGGTCTCGGCAGGAGAACATCCGTAGGCATAGTGGCGGCCGTCACATTTTTATTTGGATTAATAGCGGTCTTTGGTCTGGCCGCCGGCGCTGTTGACGAGATGGACTGGATGACAGATTTCTGTCTCATAAGCTTCGGGCTGATCGAAACAATCATATTCGGCTGGTTCTTTGGTTTGAAGAAAGGTATGAGTGAACTTTCAGAAGGTGCGGAATTCAAAATTCCGAGATTTTTCGGATTCATAATGAAGTATGTAACTCCGAGCTGCTTGATTGCAATACTTGGATTCTGGCTTTTTCAGAATGCACCTGGAAGAATATTCTTGAAAGGAGTAGCGGAATCAAAAGTTCTTTTTGCGGGTGTGGAAGTTTCCAACTACTTCGTAATACACGCGACGAGGGCGGCAATGTTTATTCTAATCATATTTATATGCATCTTCACTGCCATGATCTGGAAACGTAGGCGCATAGATGAAAAACTCACACGAACGGAGGGGTGAACGATGGAAGGGTTAAGCATCGGAGGATGGATTTTCATGATTCTCGCTTGGACAGGCATAATCCTCTTCAATGTATTCTGTTTCGCTCGTCTATTTCGAGAACCAGGTGAAAAAATGGTCAGCCCTATCGAAATAGAGTCGGAAATAGATGAGATCGAATCTAAGAAGTAATACTGAGTTAAATTCAAAGAGATAGCAAAGCATCCTAGGCGGGCAAAGATTGTGACTGGGCTATTGCGTCTTCCAATCGAAATTTTTCCTCATATAGAGCTTTCCCGATTATCGCCGCTTCGAGATTATCAGGGGCGTCTCGGAAGAGATTTTTAATATCGCCAAGAGATGATATTCCACCAGAGGATATTATTTTAACTCTGGAGACTTTTTCGCAGATTCGTTTTACCGCGTTGATATTGGGGCCGCTGAGCATACCGTCGGTGGAGATGTCGGTGTATATGATTCTAATTATTCCTGCGTCAGCCAATTTCTCTGAAAGCGCCAAGGCATCTACGCCATTGGAATCTATCCATCCTCTCGTTGCGACTATTCCATTTTTCGCGTCAATTCCCGCGACGATTTTTTCGGCTCCAAAATTTTTGATGAATCCAGCGGCTTTGGATGGATTTTCGCAGATTGATGTTCCGAGGATTACGCGGGCGGCACCTGAATTTAGTACGGATTCAACATCATTTTCTGTCCTAATTCCGCCGCCGACCTCAATCTTAGCCTTAGATGTCTTTGCGATTTTCGCAATTATTTGGAGGTTGATTGGGCGTCCCTGTTTTGCTCCGTCCAGATCTACCACATGTATGAACGAAATTCCATCAACATCCCAACACGATACAGCCGAGACCGGGTCGGAGGAATATATCTTTTCTTTTGAATAGTCTCCCTGTGAGAGCCGGACACAATTCCCGTCTCTGATGTCAATTGCGGGGATTATTCTTGATTTTTGATATTTCGGATTCATTTTGCGTTGACCAATCCTACAAAATTTTTCAATATTTGAAGTCCAGCGTTTTGGCTTTTTTCCGGGTGGAATTGTGTTGCGAAGATGTTCTTTGTTCCGATTGCTGAACAAAAATTCAATCCGTATTCTGTTTCTCCCACAACCAATTCTGGGTCATTTGGGGAGACGTAGTAGGAGTGGACAAAATAAAAATAGCTTTCCTGTTTCAATTCTCCAGTAAAAGGCGAATCTCGCAAAAATTTAACGCTGTTCCAACCCATCTGAGGAACCTTGAGCTTACTTTTTGGAAATCTGATCACTGCTCCCTTGAAAATTCCAAGTCCCTTCTGTCCTGGAGCTTCTTCGCTTTCTTCCATCAGCAACTGCATTCCGAGGCATATGCCAAGCAGAGGCTTGCCGGTTTTTACAAACTTTTTGATTGCCTTATCCAGTCCGAATATGGAAAGGTTCTTCATCCCCTCCCCGAAATTTCCTACGCCGGGCAGGACAACGGCATCAGCAATTTTCAAATCCTCCGGACTGGATGTCATTTTTACTGGAGCTCCGACCGAAGCAAGCGCCTTATTGACGCTGAACAAATTTCCCATTCCGTAATCAATAATAAATATCATTTTCGGTTTTATTGTTTTGTTTTGTTGTAGTAATATCGCTCGACATTAGGCAATCCGCAAATTCCCAATCTGGGCAAGTTCTAGCTATTTTTCCTTTTTATTTCTCTTCTAGATTTCAGATAGAAAGAGCCTATGGCTATGAAAGTCACCAAAGGAGACAGCCAAGGTGGGATGTGAACTCCAAAGCTCTCCACAAGCATTATGAGTCCGAGAAAAAGGATTGAATACATTGCCCCGTTTTTTATGTATTTATACTGTTTGATGCGTTCGATATTGCCGATAGTGATCTGTCTTACAACGATTGCGCCTAATCCATTTCCCAATAGTATCAACGGTACAGACATAGTGAATGCGAAAGCTCCAAGGACTCCATCTATAGAAAATGTGGTGTCTATAACTTCCAGATATAATATTTTGCTTATATCGGATGCGTTGCTGTTCATAAGAGATTTTTCATGTTCTTCGGCGTTTTGTTTGAATCCGTGTGTTATAAAGAATACGCTGGAACCGATTACCGCGCCGAACGCCATCATGTGATTCTTTTTCAATGCGAACCAGACAATCAAGGTAAGTAGCACGGACACTATTGAATAAAACCATATTCCATTCCTAAAGAAGAATTCCTCTCCAAATAGTCCAAAATTCTTTTTCTCCAAAAACAGCCAGTGTAAGAATAAAAAAATTAAAAATACTCCGCCTCCGGCCAAGAGGATTGGGGAAGACTTCTCTACGGCTTCAATAACGCTGGGGTCGCTTGAGAAAGTTGCCATGAGCGAGCCCCAAGGTCCTAGTGACGGCATCACCCCCCAAACAATTATCCACGGCAGCATTCCTCTTACAAAAAACACCGCGAAAAGCAATCCCCAAAAAAGAAACCATTTTCTGGCGCGTTCTTTCATGGTCGAAAGAACTTCAGCGTTTATGATTGCATTATCGACACTACTTATGGTCTCAAAAAGACAAAGTCCAAGTATTGTAAATGACATGTATAAGATATTCATAAAAATCCTATTGCCCTTTAGCTAAAGATACGCAAGCCAGCTGTTCGTTGCGGGAAGGTGAATCCGTTCATTCTTTTTCGGATATCAGATGGATGATGTTCCCATCGGGATCGAGATATTTGATTACACGCTTGCCGAATCTGTCGCTTTCTTCTCCGACAGGGTCCATATTCGCCTGTTTGAGGCGTTCCTTTTCGGCATCCAAGTTTTCTATTCTTATTGCCCAGTCAACCGTATTTTTCGCTTCCAAGCCCTTTCCTTCGGATTCTTCGTCAATAAGTTCTATGACCAGATTTGTGTCTGGACCGAGTTTGAATTCTGTCCAATAGTTGCTGTCCACGTTTGGGGGACCCAGATCTATTATGTCCCTATAGAAATTGCGCAATTTTTCTACGTTTTTCGTACGGATGACGACTGCGTATATTTTTGATTTTTGAGAGTTTTCGGTCATTAGGGTAAAAACTTTTTTTCTAAATATATGCTCTAATGTTTTAAAAATGAAAGGTCGAAATGTATATTAAAAGTAAAAAAATGCAAAACCTAAGGGGAATATAGTGCCTGAATCTAAAAAAATCTACCAAAGTCCTCTAGTTGGTCGTTATTCCGGCGGCAAGATGAGTTATCTGTGGTCAGCCCAGAACAAACATTCGTTGTGGCGGAAGCTGTGGCTTGAACTTGCGAAAGCGGAGAAGGAGCTTGGGATTCCGATAAAACAATCTCAGATAGCGGAGATGGAAAAACACCTCGATGACATTGATTTTGAAGCTGTTGCGAAGAAAGAGAGCGAGCTTCGTCACGATGTAATGAGCCATATACATGTATTTGGAGATCAGTGCCCATCCGCGAAGCCGATAATACACTTGGGGGCGACAAGTTGTTTTGTGACCGACAACTCGGAGATTATCCAGATAAGGGATTCGATGAGAGTAATACGAGGTAATCTCTTATTGCTGATGAGCAGGCTTGCGAATTTCGCAAATACCAATAAATCGCTTCCCATATTAGGTTTCACTCATTATCAGCCGGCTCAGCCGACAACTCTTGGCAAAAGATTTTCCCTTTATTTGCAGGATTTTCTTTTTGATCTTCAGAGACTTGACATGGAGTTTGAAAAATTACCTTTCCGAGGAGTAAAGGGAACCACTGGGACTCAGGCGAGTTTTATGGAGCTATTTGAGGGCGACGTAGATAAAATCAAGGCTCTCGACAAAAAGATAGCTAACGCGTTTGGATTCAAGAAATCGGTTTCGGTTTCTGGTCAGACGTATACCCGGAAAGCGGACTATTACGTTTTGTCCGTCCTTTCAGGGATATCGCAAAGCGCATATAAGGCGGCAGGCGACATCAGGCTCATGGCGAATTTGAAAGAGGTGGAAGAGCCCTTTGGCAAGAAGCAGATTGGCTCAAGCGCCATGGCATACAAGCGAAACCCTATGAAATGTGAGAGGATATGCTCTCTTTCAAGATACGTAATGTCTCTGCCTGGGAATGCGGCGGCGACTCATTCCACGCAATGGTTTGAAAGGACGCTTGATGATTCAGCGAACAGGAGGATAGTCCTGCCGGAAGCATTTCTTGCCACCGACATAATAATTTCCACATTAAGCGAAGTGATTGATGGGCTTCAGGTCTGGCCCAAGGTGATAGAGTCCAATCTCAGGCGGGAATTGCCTTTTATGGCGACGGAAAATATTCTCATGGCGGCTGTAAAGGCTGGTGGAGATCGTCAAGAGCTTCATGAGGCGATTCGCAGGCACTCTATGTCTGCGGCTAGGGAAATAAAAGAGTTTGGCAGGGAAAACGATCTGATAAAAAGGATCAAGGGAGACAGGCTTTTTGCGAAAGTCGCAAAAAAGATTGATGGGATTCTAGATCCGCTGAATTTCACAGGTCGGGCATCCTCTCAAGTGGAGGATTTTCTTTCTGAGGAAATCAGTCCGATTTTAAAGGAGAATGAAAAGGAGATAAAAGTTGCGGAGAAATCGGCATCTGATAGCAAGGTCTAGGGATTTTGTGCTCTTAAGCAATTGTATCAAAAAATAATAACTCGCAGGCTATACACATGAAGAAAGAAAGGAGAGAAGGAGAAGTGAGTAGGAAGACTAAGGAAACCAACATCGAACTTTCAATATGCCTCGATGGAGAAGGTAATAGCGGGATTGACTGCGGTGTTCCTTTCATGAACCACATGCTGGAACTTTTCTCCAAACACGGTTTTTTCGATCTGAATGTGAAAGCCAAAGGCGATTTGGAAGTGGATTATCATCATACGTTGGAAGATCTGGGGATAGTCCTTGGAGAAGCCCTAAAGAAATCAATAGGCACAAAGAAGGGAATAAACAGATATGGTTCCTGCCTGCTCCCTATGGATGAGGCATTGGCTCTTGTTTCGTTGGACCTTTCAGGCAGATCTTATCTTGCTTACGACGTAAAGACGAAAGCCGACAACGTAAATGGGATTGATGTGCGCCTTTTTCATGAATTTTTTTACGCGGTAGCCATGAATTCCGGCATGACGTTGCACATAAAACTTCTCTCCGGGGAGGAGATACATCACGTTGTAGAGGCTGTTTTTAAAGCATTTGCGAAGGCACTTAGACAGGCTGTCGACCTGAATCCCAGGGTCAAGGACATTCCGTCAACAAAAGGAAGACTTTAGATGAGTTTCGCTTTTGCCTGCGAAGCCAGAGGATATTTAAGAGTATAATTAAAGGAGATATTAATGATAGACGTAAAGATATTAAGGGAGACCCCTGAGCTGGTAAAACAGAGCTGTACCCGAAGAGGAGTTGACACGAAAATTGTTGATGATGCTGTCGCGCTGGATGCGGCTCATAGAGAGATACTGAAAAGTGTTGAATCTATGAGATCTGAAAGGAACAGGCTCAGCGCCGAATGCAAGACAAATCCGGAAGCAAGGGTGGCGGTGAAGCAGTTAAAGGAGAAACTGGCGGAAGCCGAAAACAGGCTGGCAGAGTCGGAGAAGTCGGTCAACCATACTATGAGCCGTCTGCCGAACCTGCTTTCGCCAGAGGTTCCGGATGGCAAGAGCGATGCGGACAATCGCGAAATTCGCAAATCTGGAAATATCAAGCCTTTTACTTTCAAAGCGAAGGATCATGTGGAGATAGGAGAGAAGCTTGGAATAATTGACATTGAGCGTGGGGCAAAAGTGGCGCAATCCGGATTTTACTATTGGAAGGGCAAGGGAGCGGAGTTGTGTTCAGCCCTATTCTACTGGGCGCAAAAGTGTTTGATAAAGAAAGGATTTTCATCGCTTTTCACTCCGTGTGTTGCCAAACTTGAAACGCTTTATGGAACTGGTTATCTGCCTTTTTTCGAGGATCAGATATATAAACTTCAAAATGAAGATTTGGCTCTTATAGGAACATCCGAGCAGACTTTGGTCGGTTATCATGCGGACGAAATGATTCCGTCAGCTTCCCTACCAATACTGTACACTTCTTTCACTCCATGTTTCAGAACGGAAGCCGGCAGTTACGGAAAGGCTTCCCGAGGGATATTCAGAGTTCACCAGTTTCACAAGGTGGAGCAAATAGTTTTCTGTCTTCCGGAAGAGTCTGAAAAATATCATCGGATATGTCTAGAGAATGAGGAATATTTTCTTAAAGAGTTGGGCATTCCTTACAGGGTGGTTGATGTGTGCGTTGGAGACATGGGAGCTCCCGGATACAGGAAATACGATGTTGAGGCCTGGTTCCCTGGTTTCAATGGATACAGAGAGGTTACATCGAACACTAATCTTACGGAATTTCAGTCGAGGAGACTTAATATCAGATACAAGAAGGATGACGGGGAAAAAGGTTTTGTCCACACTATAAGCGCCACGGCGGTGACGGATCGTTTTATAATCGCGATACTGGAAAACTTCCAAAACGAGGATGGAAGCGTCACCATTCCTGAAGTTTTAAGATCTTTCACGGGATTTGACAAGATTGGAAACTGACCGGGGAACTAAAGTCTTTACTGGATTTGAATTCTTTTTCTTTCGGAGGCGTATCTGAGAGATTATTCCAAATATGATTTTTTCGCTGTTCTCGGTCTCGATAGAGATTCGGGTTTCCAGCAGATAAAGAAGGCGTATTACAAGAGGGCGAAGGATTGCCATCCGGATCTCCACGGCGGTTCGCCTGAGAAGGAAGAAGAATTTAAGCTTCTTGTTTTGGCTTTTGACATTCTCTCTGATCCGGATAAGAGGCGCTACTATGAACTCCAACGTTTTGCGGTTACTGATGCGGACAGGAGGCTCGAGGGATTTGATCCGTCGGAATATTCCGTTATGGATAGTTTTGCGGACGACACCTTGGAGGAACTGTTAGTAGGCAACGAAATTCCAGAGCACAGCACACTTGCCACTTTATTTCTTGATCTTGAGAAAACTGAAGTTTTCATAAGATTCAGGGAGGCGAAATACTCGTATCGTAAAAAGGATTATCGCACGGCGATGGAGATTATGAGGGACTTGGTTTCGACGGCTCCTACGAACATACTCTACAGATATTATCTTGCCAGGGCATACGCATCTTTAGGCAGTTTATACTTGTCCGAAAATGAATATTCCGAAGGGATACGCTTAGGCTTGAAAAGGATCCCTCCGCAAAAACTGGAAAAATTTCAGAAGGAACTTTCTTTGGTAAGGAAAAAGAGAAATCCCATACTTCACGGCATCGCAAGCTTTTTCGGAAAGAAGAAGGAGGAAAGATTGTTCCTAGATTCTCAGGCCGACATGATATCTGAAATGAACCGCGCAATCAGCAATATAAGCAGGGAAAGGATCGAAAGGGAAAGAGAGAGAGAAAAAGAAAAACGTATGATAGAATAGATTTATCATACGAAGCCGCTTGTTTCGCAAAAAATCGTTCTCAAAAAACATGAGCAGCTTCGCAAGAATATTTTATTCGCAGCTGGTCTTGCCCTAATTAAAGTTGATTCCACAAGCAAAAATAAAGGCTCTGATGGAATTATTAGGGACAGTGGTGATTTGCAATAAATTAAGTCCAGTTTTGAAATTTTTATTTGAGTTCTAAACTTTGATTTTTATTGAAAAAACAGATTTAAAATGTAATCTTAAAAGACTGAAACTGTTTTATTTATTTCACTGAACAAAACAAAATGAGGAAAAGGAATGAAAAAAAATGCAGTTCCCTATAGTATCGCGGCTGTTTTTGCGGTTTTGTTTGCAGTGACAGCTTTCACCACGATTCACTGGAAGAAGATAGCAAAGAACGCTGAACAGGAAATCGCTCAACTAAAAACAGAAAAGGCTCAGGCAGAACTTAAGATAAAACAAAAAAAACAGGATAAAGTTGTACCCCCCCCTCCCCCGCCCCCGCCATCGTCAAATTTTGATGCCGGCTCAGGATTGGGTCGAGATGGAATGATGGGAGTCGCTCCCGATGCATCGGCCTTCATTGACAACATGAAAAGCCGCTTCGAAGACATGAAGAATACTGATCCAGAGAGGTACAACCAAATCAAACAACGAATGGATGATTTTATGTCCAAGGCCCAAAAAGAAGCCGCCGATAGGATTGAATACTTTAAATCTCTAGATATAGACACAAAATCCCTGACCCCGGAAGAATTGGAAAACCACAACAAGCTTGTGGAGATTTTGGAAAAGAACAGCAAGTCGCTTTCATATCTGGCAGAAAATCCTGATGCTGAGGATTCCACACAAGTAACCGCGGAACTTTTCCAAAGCAGTATGGGAGTATATCAACTACTTGAAAACGAGAGAAAAATCGCCATAAGAAGCGTCGGAATAAAGAACGGCCTTGAAGGGGAAAAACTGACAAGTTTCGAACAAGACGTAGGAAAGGCATACGACATGACTTCCATGGGTTTCGGCAGGGGCGGATTCGGAAGAAGGCGCAGATAATAAAAAGTTGAAATCCTTTTTATATCCTTAGTCCGCACCTATTCCAGAAACGCGCAAGCTAGTTTCGCCATTAAATCAATTTATCAAAACACCTCTCAAAATATATCTAGTTTTGCGTAACCCTTTTAACGCAACCTAGTATTGGACTGGCTACTTTTATACTACGACTAAATCTGTTCTCTCCCAGGAATATATAACTCATTGATGGAAAAAATTTATACCCCCTCCACACTTTTATTATTAACGGTTTCAACCTCCTCCAGCTTCTATTTTTTATTAACTTTGAATGGCATGTTTAATGCTTGCATATTGTTTAGGAGCCGAACAAATTAACGAAGGGGTGTAGCCATGAAAACTCACCCAAAAATTAAGCTTCCCTTTGCGGTCTTCTCTCTGATAGAGATATATATAGCGATGGTAATTTTCTTGGTTCTAGCCTCGCTTTTCATTCCAAAGCTTTATCGTTCGATGCAATGGGCGAAGTATAACAGATGGCTGGCATATAACAGGGCGCTCTCAAACGATCCCGATTGTGTTTTAAATTTCAATTTTCAGGAGGGAAAGGGGGACGTCATTTACAATAGTGCGCTCGGCGCTGATGTTGAGAATCACCAAGCGAGCAAATATAATGGTTATCTAAGGAATAAAAATGGCGGAGCGCATAAGTTTCAATGGGTGAAATCGGGTGGAAGATGGGGTAGGAATGGATACAAGCACGCATTGCAATTCAATGGGGCCGACACATACGTCCTTATTCCGGGGACGCAGGGACTCGATTTCTCCCCCGATGATGATTTCACCATTCTAACATGGGTAAAATTTGACAAACTTGCTCTAGGGGATTGTCCGTTTTCTAAGTCATTATGGGGCACATCAACTGATGCAGCCTGTCAATACGACATGTATTCAAATCCCTGGGCGGGATCTTTTGGGCAAGGCTCTTTTGACGTTGATGTGTTTACCACTTGCGGGACATGGACTGACACGGATGTAGATTTCAACAAGAAGGGTTGGGCTCAACT
>CAZXAC010000053.1:0-13320 GCA_964638335.1 uncultured Lentisphaera sp.
ACGATATCTATATCGCCCTTCAATCAATTTACCCAAACATCCCTCAAAATATCTCCTGTCTTTCCTAACTCTTTGAATGCAACTCAGTATTAGATAGAATTTCGTTGTGGATTTTGCTTTTTAAAGATATAGATTACGCAAAATGGGGGATATTTTATGTTCGGGCTAAGCACGAGTGAGATAATAGTCATATTCCTTGTGATTCTTCTGCTATTTGGTGGCAGGAAAATTCCGGAAATAGCCCGTGGATTGGGCAAAGGAATCCGCGAGTTCAAAAAAGCCAAGGAAGGAATTGAGGATTCAATCAATGAAACTTCCAAAGATGACAAGGATCTGAAATAATCCTTTTATTACCAACCAAACGTTTAAACTCAGTATTTTTTCAGATCTATAATATATTCGAAAGACGTTTCATTTTTCTCTACGGGACGCATGAATTAGATGCGGAGATTTTATCAGTAGAAATATCTAATTACGGCATTCTTTCTCAGATTTTCAACAAAGAGCTTGCGGGCTTCCTCTCTTTTCGCCATCATGAGCTCCTCTTTCAATTTTTCCATATCAGTGACAGATTCGTTGGGGTTGATCCCATCGTTATTTCCGGATAGAAAAAGAAAGTAAATTCCCTCCTCGGTGCTAATCTTGGATGTGGCGGTCCCAACGGCAACCCCTTCCAGAGCAGACTTGAATTCAGGTCTCAGCTTGTCCTTATCCATCCAACCCAGGTAACCACCTTTAGATGAGCTATGGGTCTCTGAATAAAGCCTAGCAAGCGTCATAAATATGCTCTTGTTGTTCTGCTTCACATCCTCCGCAATCTTTTCGACCAAAGCCGCTTTGCTGTCGTCATCGGGAGAATTCTTGATAAATATCACGTATAGCTCCGATTGCGGAACAGGGAGTTCTGTTTTTGTCTTTTCGTTTATATGTTCCTGAAGCTCTCTTGGCGTGATGTTTATACGTCTAGAACAGAATTCATTCAACATCAGCTCTATCGCCGCCCTATCCTCCGCCTTTTTCCTCAGTTTTTCGATCGACATCTTGTTCCTGAGCGCCAATTCCTCAAGCCTTCGCCTGTCCCCTTCGGCAATCTCGGTAGCAAGAGAATCCAACATCCTCTCCACCATCTGCGGTGGCACCTTATATCCTCGGCTCTTGAATTCCAAGAGTATTATCTTGTCCTCTATCATCCTTTCGACGGCAGACATCCTGAGCTTTTCAAGATCTTCAAGCGACGGGGAGCCAGAATATACCGACATCATTCTTTCCTCCTTGTCCTTTGTCTCTGAAATTACATCAAGAAGTGTTATAGGTTCTCCGTTCACGGTAGCTAGGATCGAATTCCTGTTCTGAGCCTGCAGCGAGAAGACAAGAATTAACGACGATAAAGACAATAAGAATTTCAGTTTATTTTGTCTCATTTTCCTCTCCCGCCCTTTATCTGATTTTGGCAATTTTCGAATTCCATTATTGAAATTTCTGTTTACGTTTTAGACAAGCTTCCCGGTGGAATTACGGCCGCGGGTCTCGCATAAATTAGATCACTTATACTGGCGGAATCCCAAAAAATCGGATTCAAAAAAATCAACTCTTTCACCGGATAATCTTTCAACAGGCGTATTTTAGCACCCAAATCACCAAGTTCCAGTGTTTCGCCATTTTTTACCAAAGCAAACGTCGTACTCGATTTCAAGATATCATCTCTAAGTTCAGATATCGAAGATGCTGATGATGTTTTAAGTAAAACACATTCATCTCCGTTTTTGCGGAAGGAGTTTAACACAAAGATGTTTTTCATCATGTGATATAAAACTGAAAAATCAGCATTGGATTCGGAAAACAAGGACGAAAATACTGAACCTGATGGAAGCCCCCTCGCCCTGATGGATAGATCAGAAAACTTGATTCCAAGTATAGTCGCAGAAAGCATCCTGAGTTGGGAAAAAGCTCCGGGCCCTGTACCTATTGTCCAATCATCCACTTCGGAAATATTTACAGCTTTTTCTGAAAGAGAGGACGAAATCCAATCGAGCAGGTTCGCTCCATTTTTAACATCCTCCCTTGAGAACTCAATTAGATCCAATTCACCTTCACTTTTCATCGCTAATGCCATCTTCCCAGGTGAGTACGATAAATCGACAGCTACGGAGATTTTAATTTTATTCTTCAATCTTGCACCACCGCTATTTTTTATTCTACAAAAAGCGCCATCTTTTGTTTCAGGGAATCAACATACATCACAATCCTTCCTCCTTCCAGCATGGAAGAGGCGTCGGCGACATGTATAACATCATCGAATTTCGCTAAATCAGGAGAAACTCCTGACAACATATTTCGAGCCGACACTATCCTTTCCGGATTTAAAATTACGCCCCGCTCTCCTGGAAAAATCGCAACATAGACTATTTCCATCTCAACAAGATCGTTGAAGAAATGCGTTCCAAGCGATATATCTGGGGTAAGCCCCTCATGCATCATGGCCAATTCGCAAAGAGCTCCACAATTTTTTATTTCAGAAAATGATATCGGTATACCAAGTTCCGGCATTTTTGTACCCCATCTGCCAGGACCAACAAGAATTATCTCTCCCTTCATGCTAGGATCTAGATTATTTATCCTGCCTATCGCCCGAGCAACCGAGTATCGATCCGTCTGAGGTAAAACTCCATATTTCTCAGGTCTTACGTACACAATCCTGCTCATCTTCCGCACAGAACTCTGACCTATTATCGGTCCCGGGCTGCAGAGTATCATATTCCTCTCCGGAATCGCTGAGGGCTCCTTCACGCTACGCAACGCCTGTTTCGCCTGAAAAGGACGGCACTGAACAACATTGATATGATAGTCTTCTGGACTTGAAAAATTGGCCGTGAACTCTATATCCACTGGACATTCATACGTTTTCTCTATCTCAGAAAGTATTTCCCTCATGTCTTTCACAAAATCACATTTGGAAAGCACTTGCTCAAAAGTCAGCAACCACGGGTTGAAATCCTTTACTCCCATATTTCGAGCATCTATCTCCTTATCTTCGTCCTTCGACGCGAATATTTCCAAAGGAAAAGATGATAGTCTTCCAAGCACGGAGGAAAAATCAACCGATCTCAAACAGTTTGAAGACAGGTCTATCAGATCCATGCTCTTTTGAGAATATTTTCTCAATTCATCAAAGTTTTTCTCCGTCCTCAAAGTCGGCTCGCCCAGTGCTACTATCCTTGTGTAATCACCTCCATGCTGATCCACAGCCCTAGTTCCAATTCCAAAGACCAGCCTCATCACACCATCTTCCGGCTTTATCCGACTGTTCCACACAAAGGGATTAAATGAATATGCGACTCCGGCAACATGCGGAAAATACAAATCCTCAAAAAATTGTCCAGATACTCTCTGAATAAGGAGAGCCATCTGCTCGTCCTCATGGAAAAGCCCCCTCTCCAGCCTGTAACATAACGCATCCTCGCTCATCGTGCTGGCGTAAACCAGCCTCACAGCTTTCAGAAAATTTTCAAGCCTCTGTTTTGGGGTACCCTGATTCGCACAAAAATGGCTCTCATATTTCCCGGAAAACGAATTCCCATAGGCGTCTTCAAGCAAACTACTCGAACGTACTATTATCGGAGATTGCCCAAAATAATCAAGCATTTCCTTAAATTGCTCCATTATTGAATCTGGGAAACTCCCGCTAAGGAGTTTCTCCCTAAGCTCCGCAGCCTCTCCTATATTTTCGTTCTCAACTATTCTCCTTCTATGCCACCAACAATCATTCTCCACCAAATAAGTGTAGAATACGTCCGAGCCAAGAAAAAAGGAATCATGCTGTTCCAGCCTTCTATTCCAATAATCCGACCTGCTTCTGCTGAGAATTTTCTTTGCAATTAGCATTCCAACTGATTTACCACCAACAAGACCAGTACCTATCATCCGCCTACCAATCGCAACAAGGTCACCAACATCCATCAACTTTTCGCACAAGTCTTCTAGAGACTTGTCTCTAGTCATTATCATCCTTGCCAGATGTTTCTTTGTCCCCAAATATTTTTCATCCTTTACTTTGTCCCATACGTCGTTCTCCTGCACGAGCTTTGCTTTCTTGAAGGTTTTGGTCCAAACATCTTCCCTGCTGTCCGCAAGGTTCCCCCATTTCCCTGGTATCTTAGAAAGTATCTCCGATATCTTAGGACTGTTCATTACTGGCTTGAATTCATTATTGTCGCATAAGTGCGGCATATACAAGGTGGGAGTATATCTGTTTTCCACCTTTACCGGCAGTATGTAGCTTTTATCGTCGCTCCTGAATACATCTATCACCACTTGGGCGGTGTCATGTATCGCATCCGTCGCCTCACGCGTGTTGATATTCTTCAACAACATGAAATACGCCACAGTGTCTAGCCGATAAAGATATGGACATGCCAGCATGAAAAAATTAGCAAGCATCCTGTCGCTGTACCAGTCCACCGCCAAGTCAGACAAGCAATCAAATACGTAGCAAGCGCCCCTACCCTTACTCTCTATTTTGGCGAATATCGCATTTATGAACTGTTCAAAACCGAGCTTTGGATCAACTGTAAAAAAATCGGCCCCGCTATCCTCCGAAAGAACAGGTGGATGTGCAGCAAATCTGAAGTATACCAACTGTTTCCCCTCGGACAGGCATTTTCTTGCGAACGGTCCGGCAAATGAAATATAATCGAGGAGATTGTCGGTTTGCCAGACAACATTATCTCCTTTCAATATTCCTTGGAGGACTAGATCAAGCGAATAGATACCGGAACTGAATTTCAGATTTCCCAGCATAGGATTATCCTTGGCAAATAAATAAGAGAAAATTCAGTACAGATATTGCATTTTATTGTCAAACTCATCAATATCTATCCCAAGCACGAAGAATCTCAAAATCAATATTGCAACAATCGCCTCTACTTACGGATGGCTGCCCGACCAGGATTTGAACCTGGACAAACTGATCCAGAGTCAGTTGTGCTACCGTTACACCATCGGGCATCTCAGAAAAGCGGGTAATATATGCTGAAACATATCTATTTCAAAATCCGAAGAGTTTTTCTGAAATACTGAATAGGCTTATTATTCCGATGTGCTGAGACGGATCACCCGGGCTGTGAACCGCCAGAATCGGCATTGTCCCGGATTTTGCTTTTACAAATACGGCGCTAATCTGTTCCTCAGCGGAGATCTCCACTATCGGCCTCATAAGATCGGAAACCTTGATCTTGTCCCAATCCTTCTCATCTTCTTCAAAAATCGGATCGTAGACGCTGAACAGCCCCGTCCATTTGCCGGTCTCAGCACCAATTCTCCTAACCGGAAATCTAGATACGTTGAATTTTTTAGACAGTTCCAGAGCCTCCCTCACGCTCGCATCGGCGGACAGTTCGACAACATCTTTTCTCTGTATCATTAACTCAGAAACCTTGATATTATGAAAATATAAAGTCTTGTCTATTATTTCGGCAATATTACTTTCAATGACTCCCGCCCTTTCACTTTCTCTCAAAAGAAGAGAAAAATCCTTCTTCATTATCGTGCTTGCGTCTTGCTTGATTCCCTTGCCTACTCCAAAAAGACTATTTACCCAAGTTGTGTATGCCGAAAGAATGCGCGATGGAACGTAGAGAATGTAATAAACTATCCTGAAAATCCCCATGAGAGGCCTGCACCTCCGATATGGAAACTGCCTAAACCAGTCCTTCGGTATTATTTCAGCATTAAAAAGTATGAGAGACATTATACACGCGGTAATGAAGAAAGCCTGCGGACTGTTAAACCCAAAATTAACCGTGGCCCTCTTTGCCATGCTCGATGAGCACACAACGCATATATTCGTACCCATTAGAGTTGTAGCAAGCATGACTCCGGGATGTTCGATAAAATAAAGAAGGATTTTCGCTCCTCGTTCGCCCTTGCTTACCCCACGTTTGACTCTTGGTTTAAGCTGTGAAACCATGCCGGTCTCCATGCCGCTGAAGAACCCTTGGATAATAACAAATAAAAAAACCAGAAACAGGTAAATCATAATCCGTCCTCCTGTTCTTCCTGGTTAATACTCAATTCAAATTCCGTTATCCTGTTTCCTAGCAAATTGGTCACTTTCACAGAACAATTTCCAATCCTTACCACCTCGCCGCGTTCTGGAAAATCTGACAGTGCTTCAACCACCATTCCACTAAGAGTCGCCGATTCCGATTCCGGCAATCTTATCCCAGGAATCAGCTCTGCGACATCTTCGACCATTATGTTTCCTTTTAATGTCCACTTGGAGTCACCTATCTTTCTTAGCTGCCAATCTGATTTTTCGAATTCCTCAAGTATTTCTCCAAAGACGCGTTCATATATTTCCTTCCTAGCAAGTACACCAATGACTCCGCCAAATTCGTCAACAACAAGTGCCGCCCTAATCTTTCTTTTTTCAAAAATAGTAATTGCCTTCTGGACCGTTGTCCCTCCCGGAATAAAAACCGCCTCGAAAACACAATCAGAGTCCTTCCAATCCGCCCGTTTTATCTCTCCTAGACGAAAAAAATCCCTGACTGAAAACATTTTTACAGCATCATCTATCGAATCTTTTATCACCGGCAAAAATTTCTGACGGGAAATCTTGATTATATCCGCAACCTCTTCGGCACTCATTTCCTCTGAAATACATTTTATATCCATCCTGCTGCGCACAAGCTTTGAAATCCTCAGATCTTCAAAATCAAGAATCTGTTCCAACATGTCAGCCTCAGAGTCATTAAAGGCATCAGTGTCTCGCGCCATATCTACAAATGCATAATATTCATCGTGAGTCAGAGATGGCTGCTTCATCCTTCCCACAACACGCCAAAGCAATGAATGGAGCTTTTCAGCGACCAATATTAATGGCATCACAGACTTTCGATAATACCAAAGTATCGGCGCCGCAAAATCGGACACCTTCTCGGCATTTAATATCGCCACCGCCTTCGGAGTTACTTCCCCACCTATCAAGAGTATCACAAGAGATATGAATAGAGAAATCACCAAGGACAAAGTCGGATTATGGCTAAAACGGCTGATCATCAAATTTATGCTTATCGAGAGGGAAGAATTCATGAACATGTTACCAAAAACTATCGCAGTCAAAGTCCTGTTGTAATCCTTCATCAATCCGACTATCTGAATCCGGCAAGACCTGCTTTGCCCCGCATATTCCAAAAGTCTGGCGCGACTAAGAGAAAATAACGCCGTCTCCGCCCCCGAAAAAAACGCGGAGCAGACCACAAAAAGCAATGTCAAAATTATTTGAATTACAATATTATCCATATAATAAATACTATAGGGACGTCCCATCTCCTTTCATTTCACGAATTATCCTTAGGGCTGCATCAGCCGGATTCTCCGCTTTCAAGACAGGTCTCCCGACAACTAAGTAGTCAGCTCCGAGCTTCCTCGCCCGTTCTGGCGTCATAACTCTTCTTTGATCATCCGAGCCACATTCCCATGAAGGTCTTATGCCAGGAACTACGGCAACGAAATCCTTCCCACAGGAAGCTTTTATCATTTCAAGCTCATGCGATGAACAAACAACACCATCCATACCGGATTCCTTTGCGATTTTCGCAAGATGCATCACGTGCTCTGAGAGCGAATATCCTCCTGAACGATTCATAGTCCGCCCAAATGAATCCTCATCAAAACTGGTAAGCACCGTAACCGCTATGACTAGCGTATCAGCTCGGACAGCCTTCGCCGAATCAACCGCCGCGCTCATCATCGCCACGCCCCCGGAAGCGTGGACATTCACCATGTCCACACCAAGAGAAACGGCATTTCTCACTGCACCAGAAACAGTGTTCGGTATATCATGATATTTGAGATCAAGAAAAATTTTTTTTCTACGCGCTTTCAGAAAAGCCACCGACTCCGGTCCGTATTTCGAAAAAAGCACGCTTCCTATCTTAAACCATTCAACGGAATCCCCTATCTTGTCGCATACAGTCTCAACTTCCTTAATACTGTCCAGATCAAGCGCTACTATTAGTTCTGACATTTATAATTTCTCCTATATTGAATTTATAACAAGATTAGGTCTAGCAGGACTTATTTCAGAAGCCTGGCAATCTTTACCGTCTAGAAAGGCTTCAGCTTGGCGGGCAGATTCCGATAGGAATTCTGACGAGCTAACCTTCTGGTCTTCTTCCTTGCTGGAATTTGATCGCAAGACGGCAATCACATCCCTCGCGTCCTTCTGAAAGCCAGAATCTTTTCTGGCAATCTCAGCAAGTGACCATACTGCGGAAGCCCTCACTTGATCCACATCAAATTCCTTCCCATTGTCAACGATTATAGTTTTCTCAACACATATTCTCCTTAATGCCTTTACAAAGTCTTTTGACGCCGGCATTGCCGATGCCGCACTTGCCGCGGCAGAACGTATTAAATAAGAATCTCCTGTCCTCTTCAAGCACGCTATGACGGTTCCCGAAAAAAAATCATCACCGATTTTCCATATCCCAGAGAGCGCCTCCGCTGAAACTTCCGGAGCTTTATCCATTGCGAGTTTCGCAAGTCCATCAAAGCCATCCCTCTCAGCCAAACAACCCAACGAAAATGCCGTAGCGCGGCGAATCTCGGGAAACTTTGAATCCGCGAAATAAGCACAATCTTTTACCGAAACCTTATGATTCATCTTCCCTAGTGCCGTCAAAGATCGGCTCACCGTCAATACATCCCCGCGAGCCTTCATTATCCTGCGAATATCCTCAGCGGCGGCGACAAATTTCAGTTCTCCAAGTACCTTTATCGCCGAGGCCTCGGATGCGGGTTTGCTAAGATATTCCTTCCAGATCAAATTAAGATACTTATCTCCTATTCCGACCGAAACAAGCGCATTTTCCGACTGGGACCTGACAACTTCCTCTTCATCCGCCAACCTTGCGATTATCGCAAGAAGAGCCGTATCATTATCAACACCATCGCCTGCCAGCGATATTACGGAAAGGCGCCTAACCTCAGAATCCATGTCTTGAGAAAGCTGACATAAAAACTCCAGTCTTCCCGGACTTAAAAGAGATCTCGCGACAGCCATCCTCAGTCTCTGATCGGGATCTTTTGCGAATTTCGCAAGCACAGCGTCCGCACAATCCTTGCGCTGCCCTATGCTCTCCGCGATAGAAATCCTGTCTTCCAATGAACCCTTATCAACAAATTGCATTAGTATAGCGTTTTCTTCAGGGATTGCTGAGATCGCCGCGAGTGTTTTCAAAAGACGAGAAAGCTGAAATTTAGGCGTTTTAGGATATAAAGAAATCAGATCAGATTCCGAGAAAAACGTCCTCTTTTCATATATTTTCCCCCAAACCATATTGGAGACAAATCTTGTATTCTCCTTGGAGAGCATTTCAAAAACTTCAGTTTTAGAGTCTGGAAGATCCAAATAGATACAAGCAGCATAGGCTCTGGAGGATGGAAGCTCTGACTTCATCAGTTCCAACAGAATCTTCGTGTTTGAATATCTTAGAGCCTTCTCATGCATAATCCGCAGTATGTCAGAAAGGACTTCAGGATTATTTTCCTTCAAAAGGAATTCTTCAAGAACTGGACCAAAATTTGAATTGTCGCATTCCGCCAAGGACATCAAAATCCTAGATCTAATGGTCGGATCTGGAGCCGACAAGAAAAACTTCTTCTGTTCTAGAAGAATCTCATCGCTCATGTGTATGGGAACGCTAAACGATACATTATCCTTCCGAAAATAAGCTTCCTTCCAGATCGGCAAAAGCAAAGGATAAAAAGCGAAAACCCTGAATATATTAAGATTCTTCTTCATCTTTTTCTTCTTCAAAACCTTCCCTCTCGATGAAATGTCTCACAAAATCAGTCAGCCCGCAAAGAAAAAAAACCGGCAACAAGAGCAGCGCCTTATTAAGCCCAGACAGCTTATCGACGCCCGAATATATCCCATATCCTGGATTTTGTCCATAAAAGGAGCTTATAAAAAACGCTGAAATGGGAGCAAAAAATCCAAATAATATTAATAATCTTGCGAATTTTGCATAAATAAGGAAACTTTCAGGACGAAAATCTGACAAAGTCGTCTTCAAAATTCCAGAAAAATTAAAAAGAAAAAGCGATATCGAAATAAAAAAACAATGCGATGAAAATGAAAAATATCTATTGTTTGGGAAGCTTAACCACCATTGCAGAAAAGGCGCAAGAAGAAGCGCACAAAATGAAAACGCCAACGCCCAAAATGCGTTGAAAGAGAATTTTGTACCAACACATGACATGTAGAATTCGAATGAAGCGTGAAACATAAGTCCTATCGGTATAACATATAAGTATTGTATCATTTGGAGAGGAGCAAAAAGCAGATATTGCTTCAAATAAAAAAGGAGATACGCCAGAAGCATATTCCGGAAGAATGACGAAAAATATTTGTAGCAGGAATATCTCACTAAATCATAACCCCGGATTTAGACAGAATCCCCCGTCGCAAAGATGCTCTGGAAAGATGCATCAAATGACTTCTTTCGATTGAGGATAGCTTCCTAGTATCCTCACGAACTGACATATCTCTCCCAGTTCGGAGAGAGCCTTCGATAAATTCTTATCACTGAGATGCCCTTTCAAATCCACAAAAAAGAAATATTCCCAGTTCCGCCTCTTCGATGGACGGCTCTCTATCATGGAGAGCGTAATACCATGCTTCTTGAA
Organism: uncultured Lentisphaera sp.; assembly: GCA_964638335.1. Taxonomy (GTDB): domain Bacteria; phylum Verrucomicrobiota; class Lentisphaeria; order Victivallales; family GWF2-50-93; genus DYMC01. The sequence goes on from CAZXAC010000053.1 coordinate 10,696, forward strand.
CGGAATGAGGCTGTCGTAAAGCGCTCCAACCCTGTCCTTAACAGCATAACACACTGATGTCTTATCATCTCCAGTTTGCTTCGGATCCTGCTTACCAATGACCAGAAAGCGAGTAGTGTTGTAGGGATTGTCTTCTATCTTCTCAGCTACAGGTTTCAACCCGTATATCTTCGCCGCAAATGAACTCGATATTGCCGCGGAATGTTTCTCTCTCGAAGCAAGTTCCGCCGCCTTGGTGGTGCTGGACACCTCGACTGTCTCAACTCCAGACATGTGTTCCTGAAGCCAGGCGCGGCACTGACCAAAACACTGCGCATGGCTGTATATCTTCCTAATATTCGAAATGGAATATTTGGAAAGCAAACACTGATGTATACGCATGTTTATCTCAGCGCATATTTTTGAGGATGAGTTCATGAGCATGTCGAGAGTGTGGTTTACAACTCCCTCAGTGGAATTCTCTATCGGAATAACTCCGTAATCCATCCTATCGGCATCCACATCATTAAATACATCGGCAATAGTTGTTTTTGAAACATATTCGGCGGCATGACCGAATTTGGCGTATGAAGCCAAATGAGTGAAAGATGCCTTCTGCCCGAAATACGCTATCTGCAAAGGTTTCTCCAAAGCAATTGAAGCCGACATTATCTCCCGGTATATCGCGCGTAAAGCTTTGGAACTCAATAAGCCGTTATTTATTTTTTCAAGCCTGTCAAGTATGAATTTTTCCCTTTCGGGGACATAAATCTTCCTGTCTGCGTTCATCTTCAGCTTACCGATGTCGGCGACAATCTTGCAACGGTCATTCAAAAGAGCGACCATCTTTTCATCTATGGAATCTGTCTTCTTCCGCAGATCTTCTATCTTCATAAAAACCACCTTTTTCAATGTCCCGCAAATATACCCTACTGTAAAGGGATTTCAATACTGGTATAGTTGGGAAGATGCTTTCATTGGTTTCATTGGGAACTGGTCCACTCCTAAATAAATTGATTTCACATTTGATAAATGTGTTTGAGACCTTTTTAATCGTTATCCCTGATGGAATCGTGTGGGACAGCAATGATATGGTAAACAAAAAAAAGAGGCGGAAACCCGCCTCTTTTTTTTGTTCATATTTTCCTATTATTACATTATTTCACCAAGTTTCTTGAAGAAGGTCATCCTGCGTTTCGCATCCGCCTCCGCTTCCTGGAAAATCTTTTCCGCTTCTTGCGGAGCGGTCTTCAAGAGCGTGGTATACCTTCTTTCACCCTTTATGAATTCCTGGTAGTTCATCGAGGCATCCTTGGTCTCCCAGATGAACGGAGATTTGCCTTCCGCGATAAGAGCAGGATTGTAGCGGTAAAGCGGCCAGTAACCGGCGTCCACCGCAAGCTTTTCCTCTGTCTGACTCTTCATCATGTCTATTCCGTGCGCTATGCAAGGAGCATAAGCTATTATAAGTGATGGACCGTTGTATGCCTCCGCCTCCTGGAACGCCTTCAGGGTCTGGGCTCTGTTCGCGCCCATCGCAACTGAAGCAACGTAAACATATCCATAACTCATGCACATGAAGCCAAGATTCTTCTTGGTCAATCTCATCCCGGAATTTGCGAATTTCGCAACAGCCCCTATTGGAGTGGACTTCGACGCCTGCCCTCCAGTGTTGGAGTAAACTTCGGTGTCAAGAACCATGATATTCACGTTCTTCCTCATCGCGACAACATGGTCAAGTCCGCCGTACCCTATGTCATAAGCCCATCCATCACCGCCAAAACACCATATGCTCTTGTCGGTGAAATAATCCGCCAGCTCCCCGATCTTTTCAAGAACAGTTTTGGCTTCTCCGGATGCGGAAGATATTGACTTAGGAAGCAGCATCTTTACCGCATCCTGAGCCACGCTAGCCTCAGCTGATTTTGAATCCCATAGGCTAATTGAGCGTTTAAGAGCGGCAATTATGTCGCTGTCGGCTCCGATTGACAAAATCTTCTCAACGTTCAGCTTCAGCTGTCTTCTATTATTGTCTACGGCCAATCTCATTCCGAAACCATACTCGGCGTTGTCTTCAAACAACGAATTCCCCCATACAGGACCCCTGCCCTCTTTGTTCTTGCAGTAAGGAGTTGTCGGGAATGTTCCACCATATATGGACGAACATCCTGTCGCATTAGCGATTATCATCCTTTCTCCGCATATTTGGGTGACAAGTTTTACATAAGGAGTTTCTCCGCATCCCGCGCATGCTCCGGAAAATTCAAAGAGAGGTTTCTTAAACATCGCACCTTTTACAGTATCTTCTGATGCTCCGTCAAGGACATTGTCCGGGAGCTTTTCAAAGAATTTGTAATTCTCAACCTGTCCTTCCGCTCTTTCCTGTTCAAGCGTTGTGAATTCCAGCGCCTTTTTCGGTTTCGCCGGGCAAGTCTCAACACATACTCCACATCCTGTACAATCGTCAACGTAAAGCTGTATTCTGTAATCGAGGTTCTTGTCGTTCTTCGTTTTCGATTTCACCGTCTTGAATGAGGCAGGAGCTTTCGCCGTATCTTCTGGAGCTATCTGCTTCGCCCTCACCACGGCGTGAGGACATGCCATTACACACATATTGCACTGAATACACGCCTCCGGTATCCATTT